>NZ_CP086239.1:3053846-3359230 GCF_026650985.1 Clostridium estertheticum | reverse complement strand
GAAGGATATAGAGTTGATGTTGCTTATGATGGACGAGAAGGTTTAACAATAGCTGAGGAAAATGAGTATAATTTAATACTTCTCGATGTTATGTTGCCGGGGCTTAATGGAATTGAGGTTTGCAGAAGAATAAGGCAGTTGTCGCTCGTACCTGTAATTATGCTTACTGCGAAAAGTGATATATCAGATAAGGTTTTAGGATTAGATGTAGGTGCAAATGATTATCTCACAAAACCATTTGCAATAGAAGAACTATTAGCAAGAATTAGGGTGTATCAAAGGGCTACATCTATAGGGAATAAGACTGATGAGATTAAAGTGAAAGACATAGTTATGGACAATAAAGCGCATAATGTTAAGAGAGGCAGCAAAGAAATCGAACTTACAAAAAAAGAGTTTGACCTTTTAGAAATACTTTTAATAAATAAAAATGTTGTACTTACAAGAGCACAATTAATTGAAAAGGTATGGGGTTATGACTACATAGGGGATACTAATGTTGTAGATGTGTTTATAAGATATTTACGATGCAAAATTGATGATGGCTTTGAGGATAAACTTATAACCACTGTAAGGGGTGTAGGATATGTTGTTAAAGGTGAGTAACCATGAATTTTAAAATTATAAGTTCTAAAATTATGAATTTGAAAATGATCAAAAGTGCAAAAATATCTTTGAAATTAACTGTGATTTATGCTGTAATGTTCTCATTAATATTACTTATTTTAAATGCTTCTATTCTATATGGTATAAAATACTACTTGTACGGTCAGGCAAATAAACAAATAGAAGATGTCAAAACAATAGTATTAAATAATATCGTGTCTCGGAATGAGCATGGAGATTTGTCAGATAAAGAAATTGTTTCAGATGTTACATCAGAACAAAATATATCAATAAGAATACTAAAGCAAGATGGTAAAATACTAAACAAATCAAAAGAATTTAATTATAATATTATAAGCAAAGAACCTTTTGATAAAATAACAAAAATTAAAGAAGATGATAAACACCTAGTATATAAAATTTTAAAAATTGAAACCCAGAAATATGGAGTAATTTATATTCAAATTGTTAAGTGGATGGGTAATGAATATAATTTTATGCAAATTTTGTTCGTTTTAATGGCAATAGCTGATTTTATAGGGATGATTGCTTCAATTATATTGGGGTACATCGTAAGTAAAAAGATGTTAGAACCTATTGATCAAATAACTAAAGCTGCTGATAATATTAGTATTAATAATTTATTGGGTAGAATTGAGGTTGCGGGTCCTGATGATGAGCTTAAAAGATTGGGTATAACTTTTAATAAAATGATAGATAGGCTTCAAAAATCCTTTGATAGGCAAATTCAGTTTGTGTCTGATGCATCACATGAACTTAGAACGCCTATTGCAGTTATCCAAGGGTATGCAAACCTAATCGATAGATGGGGTAAAGATGACAGAGAAGCCTTAGAAAAATCTATTCATGCTATAAAACTAGAAACTAGTAATATGGCAAATTTAGTTGAGAAATTATTGTTTATTGCTAAGGGGAGTAGCGGAAATCAAAAAATTGAGAAAGAAGATTTCTTGCTTAATGATCTTATTTGCGAAGTGATTAGGGAAACTAAACTTATAGATCATAGTCATATAATATCAAGTTACAAAAATGATTCCATTAGTATATTTGCAGATTATAAAATGATGAAGCAGATGCTTAGGATATTAATTGATAATAGTATTAAATTCACACCAGAAAAAGGCACAATAGATATAAGTTCAGAGATCCATTGTGATACAGTAAAAATTACCGTTAGTGATAGCGGCATGGGAATACCAGAAGATGAAATACAAAATATATTTGAAAGATTTTATACTGTTGATAAATCTAGATCTAAAGAAAAAGGTGGTACTGGTCTTGGACTATCTATTGCTAAATTAATTGTGGATGTACATAAAGGAACTATAAGTGCAGAAAGCACGGAAGGTTTTGGAACAAAGATAACTGTTATATTAAATATTAATTATTAAGTTAAATCTAATATTGCAGCTCCGAATGAAATAATTTAATGTGATTTTAATCTTGCAAATATATTATATAAGACATGGGGGACATTATATAATCTCCTAGAAATCAAAGGAGGAATAATGATAATGATGTACCTACTACAGAAATTTGATATCTCTATACTATTGTTTATAAAATATAATATGCATGGAATTATTATGGATAAAGTTATGGTTATATCAAGTTACTTGGGAAATGCAGGAATAATATGGATTATAATAGCATCGATACTTATAAGTAACAAAAAATATAGAAAAATAGGGATTATGGCCTTAGCAGCTTTAATCCTAAGCGCAATTTTAGGTGATGAAATACTGAAAAATATATTTAAACGTTTGCGGCCATCGGACACTATACCAACAATGAGCCTTTTAATAGAAAGGCCATTATCTTATTCATTTCCATCAGGGCATTCTATGTCGTCCTTTGCAGTTGCAGGGGTTCTTGCAAAATATTTTAAAAAGTATGTTATTGAAATTATAAGTTTAGCATCTTTGATAGCTTTTTCTAGGGTATATTTATATGTGCATTATCCTACAGATGTTTTAGTAGGTGCAATTTTAGGGCTTGTATGTAGTGCTTTAGTAATTTATACATTTGATAAAGTGAAGCATAAATCTAAGGCTAGTATATAAGAAGTTTGTAATCTTTAAAATAGGGGGGCGAGATTTTGCATTCTGTAATAGGATTAATTAATAATTATGGATATATCATATTGTTTAGTGCTTTAGTGCTTGAGTTAATTGCATTTCCTCTTCCTGGTGAATTAATGATGACATATTGTGGATTTCTTGTTTATCAATCTAAAATGAATTGGGGTATAAGTATCCTAGTAGCTACGGGTGGTGTGATGCTGGGCATTACAATTTCTTACTTTATTGGTGATAAATTAGGCGCGAATTTTTTTAAAAAATATGGTTCATATATACACCTTGGACCCGCTAAAATTGAAAAAACATCTAAGTGGTTTAATGCATCTGGTAATAAATTATTAATTTTAGCATATTTCATACCTGGGGTTAGACATATTACGGGGTATTTCTCAGGAATAACAAAAATATCGTATAGGAGGTTTTCTAGTAACGCTTATTTCGGAGCGCTTTTGTGGACAGCTACTTTTATTTCATTAGGTAAGGTTCTTGGACCAAATTGGGATAAATTCCATGGCGACATATCAAAATATTTGATTATTGGTAGCATAGTAATATCTATAATATTAACGATTGTATATGCTTATAGAAATCATAGGATACAGATAATCGAGAATACATACAAAGTTTTAGATAAAACTATAATTATATTTCATTCTATGGGAAAAATGAAAGTTGCTATAGGGGCTGTAGCAGTTGCCTTTTTAGGCTTTTCAGTTCTTGTAATTGGGGTGGTACAGGATTATTTATCACATGAATTTGATCAATTTGATATTGTTGTATCATACTTAGTAAAAGTAATTTTTAATTCTAAATGGTCATTTGTGATAGGGCTGTTTAAACTAACAACATCAATTAGGGTATTAGTACCTCTTACTATCTTCATGTTTATATGGATTATAAGGAGAAATATAAATCGAATACTTGAAATCCAGTCCCTATTTATTGTGATTTTAGGTGGAGAAATATTACAATATGGTTTGAGGCATATTTTTAGGCGATTAGGACCTTCTTCAATAAGCCTAATAAGTCATAATCAATATACATTTCCAAGTTATCAAGCTTTAATGGCAATTGTTTTTTATGGATTTTTTGTATACCTAATAGTCCGTCATGCAAAGAGGGTCTGGGCTAAAACTGCGGTCTTAATTATAACTTTATTTATATGTATAATATCAGGTTTAAATCCAATATTCTTTGGAACTGAGTATCCAAGTGATGTTTATGCGGGGTATATTTTTGGTGGAGTCTGGCTTACTATAAATATCATTTTATTAGAAGTTTATCGCATACTACCTACAATAAAATCTAAAAATAGCAACTTCTTAAAGTAATAGTATGGGAGGGCCAGAAGTATTTTATTTATGATATTATCTTAAAGTGTGATATTTTTTAATCAAATTTTAATCTTATAGATATATAATACTAGCATCAAGACATCTACATAAGTGTTTAATAACGAGGAGAGAAAATATGGATATTTTAATCAACTTTATAAACGTAATAATGCATATTGATAAGTATTTAACTTTAATGGTTCAACAGTATGGTATGTTAACATACGGAGTTCTTTTTTTAATTATATTTATTGAAACGGGTTTAGTAATTACACCGTTTTTGCCAGGTGATTCAATGTTATTCGCAGCAGGAGCACTAGCAGGAATTGGATCAATGAATATATTTACTCTCCTAATAATATCATATCTTGCGGCTATACTTGGAGATACTGCAAATTACTTTATCGGTAAAAAGATTGGGAAAAAGATACTCGAAAAAGAAGAAGTAAGGTTTATAAATAAGGATTATTTAATAAAGGCTCAGGAATTTTATGAAAAGCATGGCTCGATGACAATAGTAATTGCAAGATTTATTCCTATAATTAGAACTTTCGCACCTTTTGTAGCTGGTATTGGCGAAATGAATTATTCGAAGTTTGTACCATATAATATTGTTGGAGGAGGACTTTGGGTAAGTTTATTTTTAGGTGGAGGCTATTTCTTTGGTAATCTATCATTTGTAAAAACTCATTTTTCTTATATGTTAGTAGCTATAATAATAATTTCATTATTGCCTGGAGTTATAGTGTTTATAAAAGAAAAGAGAAAAAAAAATGATGACAATGAAGATGAGGTTCAGAGCACTGAGATTTAATAAGATTGGTACTAAGTATAATGTTATGGCTCGCATGCGGGGGAATAGCATTTTAAGATTTATAGTGAATTATAATACATAGGATAGTATATATGAGAAAGAGGCGGTAATGTGTATCTCAAAATTGGGAATGAAATACAAAAAATCGATGATTATATTCTATTTGTTATTAAAAAGTATGGACAAAATAGATATTTAGATATTATAATGCCTATAGTGACATTCATGGGGAATATGGGGATTATTTGGTTTATAATATCTATTGCATTAATATTAGATAAGCCGTATAGGATAATTGGGAATTCAGTAATTCTAACATTAATTATAAGTACAATTGTTGGTGAAGGTATAATGAAACACGTAGTACGACGAGTTAGGCCTTGTAATAAGCAGGAGTATGTTAGCAAGCTTTACTTAAAACCAACATCTTATTCTTTTCCTTCGGGACATACATTATCATCCTTTGCTGCTGCAGAAATGCTCTCTATGTATTTTACACAATATAAATTAATATTTATGACAATAGCATTTTTGATAGCTCTTTCGAGACTATACTTATATGTTCATTATCCTACAGATGTTATAGCGGGAGTTATAGTGGGGGTAATATGTTCGAAAATAATTTTTATTATTTTGCAACAAGGATATAACAGTTCAATTCAACAAATACTTATAAATATAAAATAAAGTGTGACATTTTCGTTAGGCTTGTTTGACTATAGGTGAAGGTGGTTTATTATGTCTATTTTAGTTTTTTTAATAGTTATTTCTCCTTATACGACCATAATACCAATAATATATATGCTATATATGGTATTATTTAAAAAAGTAAGCATACACAAAAATCATTGGAACATAGGACTTTGTTTACTTTTTATTTGGTCTTTAATAGTAGGAGTTATAAATTATAGTTTTTCATCAATTGTTGTATCTTTTGCTCTTTTTATGTATTTATGTGTTAGCATTTTTTTACAAGATTATTGTAAAAATGAAAGTATAGTGGAAAAGATATATATGCATTTAGTATCGTTTTCACTGATTTCAGTTATTTTTGGAATTATTGAGAAAGTTATATATGTTTATTTTAACATTAATATTTGGTCGAAATTTCTTCAAATTACATCTCAGCCGGTAGTTAATGATAGAATATATAGCACTTTTGGAAATCCCAATGTAGCAGGTAATTGGTTTGCCATAATGATTATTGTAGGTCTTTATTTTTGCAGTATTAAATCTAAAACAACAAAATTATTTTATAGAGCAGCAACACTCTTGTTTTTTATTGCATTATATTTAACAGGATCACGTGGTGCTTTTATCGGTCTCTTATGTGGACTTTTCATTTTTTATCTACTTAAAGGTAGCAAAAAGGATATGTGGCTGTTTATAACAATATTCATAATTACAGTTGCAGTTACTTTTATGCCATCGGAGATTTCGAAAAATATAACGGCACATGGGTTTGATGACTCATTTATTAGTCGTGTTGGAATATGGAAAGGATGTTTAAAAATGATAAGGATTAAGCCCTTTACCGGTTGGGGGCTTATGGGAATTACCGAGCATGGGGCAGACTTTATGAAAGGTTATTTTTATGCAACGTTATACCATGGTCATAATATCTGGATTACGATTATGACAACACTTGGAGGCATCGGGCTTTTAATATATGCTTATTTGAAGATCAATTTATTTAGAAATTTAAAGATACTTTATGCACAAAAGTGTAGAGTGGTTCCAATGCTAGCAGGCATTCAAGCTGTAATAATTGGGCATGGATTGGTTGATTTCACAATGATTGCACCTCAAACTGGGCTATTATTTATAGCTAGTTCAGCTATAATAAGTTCTCTTGTAAAACAAAATAATAGTCCATCGTTTTATGATGATTCGAATGATTCTAATCATGAAAAATCATCGAAAATTAGTTAGGTATATTTACAAAAGCATTTAGATCACAGCTTAGTCTGTTATCTGGATGCTTTTTATTATAGGTAATTATATTATTTAAATTAAATATAAGGCTTTTTCACCCTGTTTTTAATATTATTTTATATAAAAAATAACATGCATGTAACCTATAAAACAAATCATATAATATATAGAGTTATAATTACCTATTTTTAATCTTTGAAATTATAGAATTAAGCATTACATAAAAGGAAGGGAAGTATGAAAACAATAAAGAAAAAAGAAAAAGGTAAAAGGAGTAAAAGCAGACTAGTTTTATTATTTATTATATTTCAAATTGTTTTCACAACAATTACAGGTCCATTTATGATTTATTATGGCCCATTTAAAAATGTAAGGTCTACGGTTGTAGGTTCTGCAATGACTACGCTTACCTTACAATGGCTAGTGACATCATTTTTATCTGATGATAAGATAAATAAAATTATGAGCCAGCAGAAGGTGGATGTTATAGTTCAAGATAATTCACATGGAATAGGCACAGGCGTAAAGGTAAAAAACAAAAATGATAAAGGTGTTACAAGGTATGAAATAATAGGGAATAAATTTAAGGGATATCTGCTAGTAATTAATGATCCAACCAGAGTGAAAGTGGGATATAGTAGTAAGATCGGCGAGGAAGGGGAATTAACTAGTGATATTGCAAGAAGTAATAATGCCATTGCAGCCATTAATGGTGGAGGCTTTACAGATAGAAGTGCGGGATCACTTTGGACGGGAACTGGGGCAAATCCAGCTGGAGTTATAATGTCTGGTGGAAAGATTGTTTATAATGATATAAATAATGGTAATGAAAAAATAGAAACTATAGCATTAACTAAATTGGGAAAGTTACTAGTTGGCACTTATACAATTAAAGAGATGATAAAATTTGGGGTAAGCGAGGCAGTATCCTTTGGTCCTGCCATGATAGTTAATGGATTTAAGACAATAAATCATGGCAATGGTGGTTGGGGAATTGCACCTAGAACATGTATAGCACAAAGAAAGGATGGGGCAATATTATTTCTAGTTATTGACGGTAGACAGATACGTAGTTTAGGAGCTACGCTAAGAGAGGCACAAGATGTGTTATATGATCATGGAGCTTATAATGCAGCTAATTTAGATGGAGGTTCATCCTCTACATTATTTTATGATGATGAAGTTATAAACAATCCTTGTGATAGTTTGGGAGAAAGATCTGTACCTTCAATTATATATGTAGAAAACAGAAAATAGGAAATATATTTTGTTTATTCAAATTTATAAGGCAATCTAAATAGAGGTTGCCTTATAAATAATTATAAACATTATTTAATGTTGTCATTTACGTATTCTTCATCAACCCCGTAAAAAAGATCTTCACTTATAGTTCTGTATGTGTTATAAATTTCGCTAGTTTCTATATCGTACCTAGAGTCATGATTGTCATTGTACTCATTATTTTGAGGAAGGGTGTAGTCATCGCTATGAATATCGCTGTACTTATCATTATAAGGAATATTTAACTCATCATTGTAAAAACCGTTGCAACGAGCGTTGTATTCATCCTCATATGAAAACATTACAGGTGCTACTGGCACTAAATAGTAAGTGGGATAGTAAATTATCATATTCATCCCTCCTATTTGTAGTCTTCGCAATAGATTTTAAAGTAAGCTCTTGGGAACTTACATAGTGGACAAAAGGCAGGGGCTTCTTTTCCAATATGAATATATCCACAATTCATACATTGCCATTTTACATCAGTGTTTCTTTTAAATATCATACCTGCTTCAAGATTTTCATATATTTTCATAAACCTCATTTCATGATTTCCTTCTACTTCTTGTAATTCCTTATAGAAATTTGCAATTTCAGTAAAACCTTCTGCCCGGGCTTCTTTTTCAAATTGTTTATATAGGTTATTACTTTCATGAGCTTCTCCCTCGGCCGAATCTTTTAAATTATCTGCTGTACTTTTATTCATCTTAAGAAACCTATTAAAAACTTCTCTTGCATGAGCCTTTTCATTGTTCGCAGTAGCTTCAAAAATAGAGGCTATATACTCATACCCTTCCTTTTCTGCTTTTTCAGCATAAAATGTATATTTATTTCGTGCTCTTGACTCTCCAGCAAAAGTGCTGAGAAGATTTCTTTCAGTCTTACTACCATTTAATTGCATTAATATTCCTCCATTAAGTAATTTATCTTCTTTATTATCTTATTCGTTATGGGGTTAAAGGTTACCTTAAAAAAAGAGTTGTATTTGATCATAGAGAATAATTAGAAAAGTAAGTAAACGAGAGGTTTATGTATAAAAGAAAATATGATTACCGTTTACTAAGCTAAAATTTTAGAGAATTCGTTTTTGACCTCTAGATAAAAAAATGTTATACCTAATATGGTAGGTTGTTATTTTTGTAATAGAATAACAAATTAATGGTATACTTTATTTAGTATTTGTTATTTTTAAAACTATATAAACAATTAATAAAGGAGTGATATATTTTGATTACAGATAAATTATTTTATAAAACTTTATTAAAAAGCATGTTTTCAGATCCATTTGAAATTAGGTTTTGGGATGGTGATGAGGAAAAGTACGGTGAAGGTGAGAGCAAATTTAAAATCATTCTTAATGAGCCGATACCAAAAGGTGATATTATAAATAATCCTTCAATAGCTCTCGGAGAAGGGTATATGACTAAAAAATTAGAGGTAGTAGGTAGTGTACAGTCTGTGATTGAATCTTTATATAATAATAAGGAAAGTTTTTTAAAAAAGAGTGCGAAATATCAACATTTAATAAAAAAGATAAAAAATAGTATAAAAAGAAGTAAAGACAATATAGAATTTCATTATGATATCGGTAATGATTTTTATAAGCTATGGTTGGATGATACTATGAGTTATTCTTGCGGATACTTTAAGAATGATACTAATTCCTTATATCAGGCTCAAATTAATAAAATAAATCATATTTTGAAAAAATTAAATTTAAAAGAAGGACAAACTCTACTTGATATAGGGTGTGGTTGGGGAGAACTCATAATAACAGCTGCGAAGCAATATAAGGTGAAAGCTGTTGGTATTACTTTAAGTGAAGAGCAGTTTGAAAAGGTAAATGAAAGAATAAAAGCAGAAGGACTAGAAGATTTGGTTGAAGTTAAACTTGAAGATTACAGGCAATTAAAAAATTTAAGTTTTGATAGAATTGTAAGTATAGGAATGTTAGAGCATGTAGGACTAGATAACTTATCTGAATATTTTCATGTAGTGAATAGTTTATTGAATGATAAAGGTCTGTCTTTAGTTCATTGTATAACAGGAATAAATGAAGGCGGTACAAATACATGGATAGACAAATATATTTTTCCAGGTGGACATGTGCCAGCAATAAAAACTATTATTTCAGATATAGCAGAGCAAAATTTTGAACTAATTGATATAGAAAGTCTTAGAAGGCATTATGGTAAAACGCTGGAACATTGGGCTGAAAACTTTGAAAATGCTCTTCCTATAATAGAGAAGAGTAAAGATGAAATGTTTATAAGAATGTGGAGATTATACTTAAATTCTTGCGCTGCATCATTTAATTGTGGTAATATTAATCTTCATCAGATATTATTCGCCAAAGGAGTAAATAATGATTTACCTTTGACAAGAGAATACTTATATAAATAAAAAAAATATAAATGAGTTACCGATTTTCGTGTATTACAATATTTCATAATGAGTAGGTGAAAGAATGAGGTATTTAAGACAATTAATGATTGTTTTAATTCCATATGTTTTAGGAACTGTATTACAACTAACATTAAAATTACCAATTCCAGGATCTGTTATTGGACTTATTTTATTGTTTTTAGGATTACAAATAGGAATAGTTAAAATTGAAATGATAGAAGAGCTTTGTGAGTTTCTTTTATCAAATATGTCCTTTTTATTTATACCTGCTGGAGTGGGTCTAATGACGGCATTTGGTGTATTAAAGGGGAAATGGATACCATTTATGATTATAGTTGTTTTTTCCACATGTGTAGTGTGGATTGTAACAGCACTCGTAGTTAAAATTTTAAGGAAAGGACGTTTACATGAATGATTTAATTACTTCACCAGTTTTTGGTGTAATAACATCTCTTATTGCTTATGAAATTGGACTTTATATAAAGAAAAAAGGCAGACTTTCAATTTTTAATCCACTTATGATAGCCGTTATTATATTAATATTATTCCTTACAAAGTTTCATATCAAATATGAGGATTACAATAAGGGAGGCCAAATAATTTCGTTTTTTTTATTCCCTGCAACAGTTGCGTTAGCTTTGCCAATGTATAAAAAATTTGTATTATTTAAAGAAAATGCTACACCAATACTTATAGGGATTTTTAGTGGAGCCATATCTGGTTTTATTAGTGTAGTATTTCTTTCAAAATTATTTGGATTAACAGATGTACTTATTAAATCTCTAATGCCTAAATCTATAACAACACCTATAGGAATAGCTTTGTCAAAACAGTTGGGTGGACTTCAATCAATTACAGTTGTAGCGATAATTATTACAGGTATTATAGGTTCAATTGTAGGACCGTTCTTATACAAAATTTTTAAAATTAATGATAAAGTTGCCCTAGGAATTGCTATGGGGTCATCAGCTCATGCACTTGGAACAGCAAGAGCTATGGAAATAGGGGAAGTTGAGGGAGCGATGAGTGGTTTAACTATGGCTATCTCAGGAGTCATGACTGTCCTATTGTACCCTCTTTTATGGAAGATGTTTCTTAAACTATTCTAAGAGCTTCGCAGAAGATAACTTGTAGCTTCGCAGAAGATAACTTGTAGCTTCGCAGAAGATAACTAAGGAGGCACTGTAATTATGAAAAAAGTTGAAGAAAAAGGACCACTAAATAAATTATTTAATTCGATAGACAATTTATTATCAGATGAGAAAGAGCAAAATCTAAGAAGTAAGCTCGGAAAAGAAATACGAAAATGCATTTTTACTGATGACATAGTGGAGAGACTTAATGAGAATGATTTTTCAGGAATGGTTGAGGAAGAAGGAGAATCAATAGTACTTTTTTCTATGATATTCCCTATTTTTGTCGAGAAAGATAGTGTCATTTTTAGGTTGTATAAGCATAAAGTCGAAGTTGATTTATCAGATGAAATGAGTGATAGATATATTTATATATTCTCAGATGGAAGACTTACATCAGGTCTATTTCAATGTTTTAAACTTTATGATGACGAGTATATGTATGGAGTGAAAAAAATAATAGATATGATTCCAAGTTTTAAGGATACTGTAAAAGAGGCACTTGTAACTTTAAATAATAATGAAGTATTCACTAAAGAGAAAATGGGGACATTTAAGGAAAGAGAAGTAATCGCTAAAGATAATTTTAATGAATTATTTGAGAGCTTAAATGCGTTTAAGTAAGCGTATGTATATTATGAAAATAATAAAGGAGGAGCCTAGGCTTCTCCTTTATTATTTTTATTAAAAATCTAGCACATAACAATAATTTTATAGGGACTTGTTTGTGCTGGTATACTCCTTGTGGTAGCTCCATAAAGAACAATTAGATTCCGGTTTGTTGGACTTTTGGTAAATGATTGCCCGTTTTCTAGTACTATCTGTGTCCAGGGTGCAATGTTTAATTTTAAATTATTATCGCTACTTAAAAGATTATTGTTAAAATAGTCTACTTTTACATTTTGATAAAGTGTATCTTTTGCAATAACGATTGCTCTAAATTGTGGTGGGAAAATGAGAACAGTAGGTACATTTGCATCATAAAAGCCAGTTACAATATCCCCCAGTGTCACCATTACATGGTCTACAAAGTAAGTAGTTGGTTCCACTACGAAATTCACTAAATTTCCATATCCATCTTCCACAGACATTAACTTATAACATCCTGTATTTTTTCCAGTTTCATCTATCCAAAAATCATTGATCATTGTAATTACTCCACGGAAATGTTGAAAATTTTTCATATTAATTCCCCTATTCCTTAATTACTAATTTAAAAACATTGGAAACTACTAATTTCTCTAAGATCCATTCCAAAATACCTCCAAGTATTTCTATACCAGCGAAAACCAGATACAGATCTAGGACCCACAAATGTAAGCCATGCCCAGAATCCTCTGCCTCTTTTTGGCCATATATATACAAATCTACGAAGGCAAGGCCTAATTGCACATTGATCTATAGCTAGGGGAGTAGCACCAAATTGTTGAACCTTAGGTTCAGGCGGCGTAAAGTTTGGAGCTGAAGAAGGTGGTCTGCCTGTAGGTCCTGAAGGTGGACGTCCTTGGGGACCACTATGAGGCCCGCCTTGAGGTCCTTGTGGAAATGGTGGGAAAGGATTCATTTGCCTATAGGGACATGATAACGGAAAATCTTGAGCTTCTTGTTCATAAGTATTATTTAAATTAAATGATTTGATAGTATCTTCATCGATATACATTAAATTAACTCCTTATAGTATTTACAATATAATATATGGTTAAATTGGTCATTTTGTTATTTAAAATTGAAATTTTTTTATTTAACGACATTTCAGAAGTTTTCAATGAATCTTCTTCGAAGCTGTTGCAGCGACCCAGGAGATGATTTAAGTATACAGTTTAGGATATATGTATATATTTTAGACAGTCTTATGATATTGATTGTATAAAATTATAGTGATTAGATTTATATTATATATATGGCAAGCTAATAACTTGATATATTTAAGTTTAAATTAGTTTTATAGGAGAATAGATAATTTTAAAAATGGAGGGTGTTAAAATGAAATTTAATTTTGATCAAACTATTGATGTAGAAAAAACAAATGCTTATATGGTTGGTGCTGGACTTGCATCAATGGCAGCTGCGATATATTTAATTAGAGATGGACATGTTCCAGGTAAAAATATTCATATATATGAAGAATTAGATATAACAGGTGGAAGTATGGACGGAAATGGTAATGCAAAGGATGGTTATGTAATCCGTGGTGGAAGAATGTTTGATAGAGAAGCTTATGCTTGTACATTTGGAATAATGGAAAGCATTCCTTCATTAACTGATCCTAAAGTTTCAATAATGGATGAATTTAATGCTTTTAATAAACAGATTCATACCCATGCAAAAGCTAGATTAATAGATAATGATGCTAATATATTAGATGTATCGACTTTAGGATTTGACCGTGAAGATAGAATGGCATTAATGGATATAATGATTAACTCTGAAGATTCTTTAGGAACAAAAACTATTAAAGAGTGTTTCCCAGAAGCATTCTTTAAGACAAATTTCTGGCTTCAGTGGACTACACTCTTTGCATTTGAGACTTGGCATAGTGCTGTAGAACTTAAGCGATATCTTCATAGATTTATTCAAGAATTACCACGACTTAAAGATTTATCTGGAATACGTCGTACACCATATAATCAATATGATTCAATGTTATTACCTATGACAAAATGGTTAAAATCACAAGGGGTTAATTTTGAATTAAACTGCAGAGTAACTGATTTAGAATTTAAACCATCGGATACTGAAACTACAGTTACGGCATTTAAATGTCTTAAAAATGGAAAAGAAACTAGAATAGAGGTCGGCGCTGGAGATTTAGCATTTGCTACTATTGGTTCATTAACAGCGGGTACTAGCCTTGGATCAATGACTAAGCCAGCAATAATTAATGACAAGCATGTAGGTGGAGCATGGGATCTCTGGGAGAAAATTGCAGATGGTCGTCCTGAGTTTGGTAATCCAAAGGTCTTTGATGAACGAGTTGAAGAATCAATGTGGGAGTCTTTCACAGTTACACTTAAGGATCCAACAATGTATAAGAAAATAATAGAATTCTCAGGTAATCAACCGGGTACTGGAGCCCATATGACATTTAGAGATTCTGCATGGCTTATGACAATAGTTTTGCATAATCAACCACATTTTATCGGCCAAGCTGATGAAATACAAATTATTTGGGGTTATTCTTTATTCCCATATGCAAAGGGTGATTTTATAAAGAAGAGAATGGTAGATTGTACTGGTGAGGAAATATTAGCCGAAGTATTATATCACCTAAACTTTAAAGATGATATGAAGAAAATTATAGAAACATCTATTTGTATACCATGTATATTACCGTTTACAACAGCACAATTTTTAACTAGGGCAAAGGGTGATAGACCTCAAAATATTCCAGAAGGTTCAACTAATTTAGCATTGCTTGGACAATTCTGTGAAATAAAAGATGACGTAGTATTTACAATGGATTATTCAGTAAGAGGTGCACAAATTGCTGTTTATAAATTCCTAAATCTAAATAAGACACTTACTCCTATTTATAAAGGACAACATGATGTACGTGTAATGCTTAATTCTGTACTTGAAATGATGAAAGATGATAATTTAAGTAAGGAATTACTTGCAATAAAATCTTTGTTAAAATAATTTAAATAATAGAAGGAAGTCATAAGCTCTTAATTTAAAAGCTTATGGCTTCTTTTTTATGTATTTTATTTTTGATGTAGTTATTTAAAATGTAAGATTAATGTTTATTTATTACAATTTTGTAGCTTTTAAGTTGTATGTATTTCTGTTTAATGGTAACATTGTATTTATAAAAAAGGGCAGTACTAAAAAATAGATTAAAGTAATTTAATTCAAAATAATTATGAATATTGAATAGGAGTAATTTCATGAATGATGGTTATATAAGGAGAGAAATTAAGGTACTTTTAGAAAAAGCTAATTTACTAAAAAATAGTGATTCTCAGCGGACAATAGAATTCTCAAATGATGCATTACTCTTATCTGAAAAGATAGGATATACACTTGGTGAAAAAGTCGCTAACTTATATATGGCTTATTCGTACTATAGCATTGGGAATGATGAAAAAGCTTTAGAATTAATATTTGTTTCACTTCATTATTTTATTGAAGAAGGATTTTGTGATCTCATATGGTTGGAATATAATTTATTAGGTATTATATTTAGTGAGTTAGGTGACATTGAAAAAAGCATGAGTTTTTATGATAAAGCACAAATAGCTGCAAAAGAAATTGATTTAGGTAAAAGATATGATAATAAGGCTACTTCAAAAAAATCGACAATGCTTACTTTAAATAATATTGCAGAAAATTATAAATTACTTAATGAATACAAAGAAGCATTAAGTTATAGTGAAAGAGCATATGATATAGATTCTTTATCGGATTATAGCTTATCTAGTGGAGTAACTATCCTTAGCTTAGGTGAAATTTATTATTTATTAGAGGAATATGAAAAGGCGAATATTCTCTCGTATAAAGCTTTAAAGTATATGAAACGGTATAATTATACTATAGCGGATGCTGATATCTATAAATTATTAGCGCAGACTTCATGGAAAAAAGGAGACTACGTAAAGGCTGATGAATATTTTTATATTGCTATAAATTTAAATGAAAAAGAATCAATACCTAGTTACAAAATTGATGCATTACTTAGTTATTATGAATATATGATGGAACGAAAAAAAACAAAAAAAGCAATTGGTATATTAATAAATGCCTGTAATGTATCAATAAAATATAAACAACATGAAAAAGTGTCTGAAATATCGATGATGTTATCAATATTTTATGAAAAGTCAGGAGAATATGAATCATCTTTTAGATATATGAAATTGCACTATAAGTACGAAAAAAAACATACAGAGGCCTATAATAAAAATATTATTCAGAGTCTAAATATGAAAAAGAAAATGTTAGAAATTGAGAAAGAGAATAATAGAATTATAGAGAAAAATGAAAACTTAAAAATAGAATCACAATCGCTGCAAATGCTTGTTGAAAAAATATCTATTATTAGTGAACTAGGACAAAAAATAACTTCAACTTTAAATGAACATTCGATATTAGATATACTTTATTCAAGCATTAAAAATTTTATGGATTTTTCTTATTTCTGTATTGGTCTTTATGATGAGGATAATTCTATGATAAATTATTTAGATGCTGTTATTAACGGCAAAAAGGAAAATATACCTGGTCTTTCAATTTTAAGTAAACCAAGTTTTACTGGGAAGTGTATTGAGAGTAGTGAGTTAATTATAATTAATGATATTAGTAAAGAGTTTCCGAAATACATTAACGAGGGAACGTATAACAATCAATTAAAATTGAATTACAATTCAGAACTAAACTCAATGATGTTTTGTCCTCTTATAGTAAACGCTCAAGTTATAGGTGTAATGTCAATACAAAGTAAAGAAAAAAATGCTTTTACACCATACCACATTGAAATGGTTAAAGCATTATCAGCTTATGCTGCTATAGCAATTAATAATGCAATAAAATCAATGGAACTAGAAACGGAGGTTAAAAAAACAAAAGGAATTCAAATTGAATTAGAAAAATTGAATAAAGTATTATTATCTTTGTCTGAGAACGATAGTTTAACGGGGATTTCCAATAGGAGAAAGTTTGATATCTACATAAATGATGTTTGGGAGAGCAGTATAAGAGAAAGAAATAGTTTATCTTTGCTAATCATTGATATAGATTATTTTAAGGAGTATAATGATAACTTTGGTCATTTAGAAGGGGATAATTGCTTAGCTAGAGTTGCTAGCATTTTGGCAAACTTGAATAATGGACCATATTTTGTTGCAAGGTTTGGTGGTGATGAATTTGTGATTTTATTGCCAGAAAGTTCAATTGATTATGCAATTAAATTTGGAGAAAATTTAAGAAGTAAATTGAAAAAGTTGAATATTAGACATAAATTCTCGGAAATTTCAGATAGAATTACTTTATCGATTGGAATATCTTCGGTTTTTCCTAGCAAAAATATAACAATAAATGAATTTATAAGAAAGGTTGATAATGAACTTTATATTGCTAAAAGAAATGGAAGAAATGGAATATCAGCTGATGTATACTGAAAAAAATACATATTGATGTTATAAAACGACAAATACTTTATTCTGAACCATGTTGACAGAAGAAAACATCACTTTAATGATTATTCAATACAAATTTGTCACTTTTGGTTGTATATAATTGCGCAATATGGTAAAATTGTACTTGTAATAAAGGGGATGTTTAATAAATGAATGAAAATAACATGGTTGAAAATGAGTTACATGAACAACATGCTGAGAGTAAAATATTTACCATTTTAGCAATAATATTTTTCGTAATAGGGACAATAATATCAATAGCGGAGATTTTAGTTCAGAGGAGTGTTTATTTAAAAACAGCTAATATAGGTAGCCAATTGGGATATATAATTGGAAGAATAATCGCAGTTGTTTTTATAGCATATATAGTTAGATTAATTTTTAAAAAGAAAAAAGGTCGCGCTCTAATGATTTTTTCAATAATTTTCATGCTAGCGTCAAGTGTAGCAACCGCTAATGTAATCAACAAAAGAACTGAGGAGATTAGTTTTAACAAGGTTGCTATGCACAAATTAATAAGTATGAGTAGTGATTATGCAGCTGGAAAAGATTTAAGTTCTGATAAATTAGAAAATTCTAAATATGGCAATATGGCACCTCTTTTAGATTTATGTAATCAATATTTTATTTCTTATCAAAAATTGAGTGCTAATATGAAAACAGACGTATCTAAAGCTCATGTTGAGACTTTATTATCAGCCGATACATTTAGTACTCCAGCTAAAACTAAGGATACTCAGGAAAGATTAAAAACCTTAACTAGTGGATTTGGTCAATTTGAAGCAGATGCTAATAAAATTACTAAAAAAATGAATACAGATGTAAATAACGTAGATATTCCACAAATTTATAAAGAAGATGTAGCGGCCGGGTTTGAAAAGGGACAACTTCAATCAAGTGCTATGATAAAGAAATATATAGCATTTGAAATAAACTTTATTAAAAAGATAAATGATAGTGTAACCTTTATGGTAAGTGAAAAGGGAAATTATGAAGTAAAGAACAATATGGTATATTTTAAATCACCTGCTACATTAGCTAAATTTAATAAAAATATGACTGATATACAAAAATTAGCAATTGAAGAAACTACTCTTATAAATGATATGAAGAAAACCGCAGAGAAACAACTTGATTATATGAAAACTTTAGATAAGTAATTGTATGGAATAAGATACTAAAAAAGTAGAGCTAGTAGATAAATGTTTATCTACTAGCTCTACTTTTGAGTTCCATTTTATTGCTCCATTTGCCACACCTATCTCCAAAGCAGCCTACAGTTTTATCACCATCCTTTATTGCAATTACTTCGCAATTATTACCACAACCATTGCACTCAATATTTCTGGGTACAAAATCATTAAATGCTATTTCAAACCCTTTAAAATTTGTTTTACCTATCCTCATGGTTTTTTCCTTTGAAAGTATTGCAGCCCCAATAGCGCCCATTACATTATAATGAACTGGGACATAAACCTCAGTATTTAAGGCTTTCTCAAAAGCTGCTTTAATACCAATATTAGCTGCAACACCACCTTGAAAAAATATTTTTGAACGGATTTGTTTACCTTTTCCGACATTGCTTAAATAATTCCTTACCATTGCTTCGCAAAGCCCACCTATTATGTCTTCTTCATTATATCCAAGCTGTTGCTTATGTATCATGTCAGATTCTGCAAAAACGGCACATCTTCCAGCTATTCTAACAGGCGATTTTGACTTTAATGCATAGTCTCCAAAATCTTCAATAGGTATCTCAAGCCTTTCTGCTTGCCTATCAAGAAAAGACCCTGTACCTGCTGCGCATACTGTATTCATTGCAAAATCTGTTACTATACCATTTTTTAATAATATTATCTTTGAATCTTGACCACCTATTTCTAATATGGTACTTACTTCTTTGTCAATTTCAAGGGATGCAACTGAATGAGCAGTAATTTCATTTTTTACAATGTCTGCGCCTATTAAAAAAGATGCCATTTGTCTTCCGCTTCCAGTAGTTCCAACTGATTTTATTTGCTTAGTATCATATTTCTTGTTTAATATTTTTAATCCGTCTTGAATTGCTTTTATAGGTTTACCTTTTGTTCTTAAATATAATTTTTCTACAACATTTAATGCATTATCTAATAGTACAATGTTAGTACTTACAGATCCTACATCAACTCCCATATAGTACATTGTTTTTTCTCCTCTCTAACATATCTACAAATGCTTCTATCCTAGTAATATAACCGGCTTCACCAGTCATTTCGTCTACTATTAAAGTCATTATTGGAAAATCCTTATCACTTGAAATTTTAGTTAGAATTGCTTTTGATACAATTTCAGGCATACATCCCATAGGAAAGATTTGAATTGCTCCATCAAAACTTTCTTTTTCTGCAAGAAGCATTTCTCCTACACATTCTCTAGCGTGACCACCAATATAATATGGAAGATATTCTTTAGAGGCTTTCCTTATGTCAATTGAGTTAAGTTTAAATGGACTAAGTAATGCATTTTTAATCCACCAAGTAGGGGTAAGTTTTCTTTTAGTGGATACTCCATAGTCCATAAGTTTATCTTCTATATATAGATTAGCAAAGGGCTCAATTATAGTATAAATCTCACCAATAATTGCAATTTTAATTGGGGTCTTATCTTTATTAATAGGAACATTATCTATTTTATTATTATATTCTTTTAAAATACTCACCATCTGTGGTGGTGAAAGTGCATTGGCGGCATTTATGGTGCATTCTTTTAAAAGGTTTTTAAATTGACCTTTGTTAACTTCAAATCCTGTTAAATAATGTACTTTACTTTCAATTTTATCTATAAGTTCATTTACAGTGTAGGCCACTTTTAATGCTTTGATTTTTTGTAATTTACCTTCTTTACTATTATTTGATATCTTGGATAGGCGATTTAAAAATTCATTTTTGCCAATATCAAAAGGACTATCAACTACAATAAAAGTTAAGTTGTGCCCCATTTTCTTAAGTGCATTTATTTGCAATTCGCAGTACTCACCAAATCTACAAGGACCACAGCTTCCGGGAAGGAGTATGGTATCAGCCCCAAGCTTTATACTCTGCAAATAATTACCCATCATAATTTTATAAGGTAAGCACATTTCTTCAGGAGAAAACGTCGAGCCTAGCTCCAATGCTGCGCTACTATTAAATGGTGCAATTATACATTCTATACCGAGCCCATCAAATAATGCTTTAGCTGCAAGATGTGTGTTGCCGAAATGTGGAAATGTTATCTTCATTGTTATTTTTCCTTTCAATCATATCAATAAAGGCCTCAATTCTTGTATCTAGACCACCTTCACCAGTATGTTCATCAACTTTTAAGACTAAAAGAGGGAAACCTTCAAGTTTATCTTTAATAAGTTCAATTACAACAGAGTCTATTCCGCAAGCAAAGGATGATATATATATAGCACCATCTATTTCTTTATTTTTAGATATACTAGTTGTAAAGCCATAAGAATTTGATGCAAAAGTCCAAAAGGGACGTTTAAAAAGAGTATTTATCTCTGATTTAATTTGTTCTTCACTCACGTATTCCTCTGTTATGATCCCGACTCCTAATTTGTTTAATTTCTTTACTATATCCATATTAATAAAGGTATCGTAGAGATTGTATGGATGCCCAACTAGAGCGATAGTTATTTTATAGCCTTCATCTTTGATGCCAAATTTAGTCTTTCTTTGTTCTTCTAGAGCATTGTTAAATGCAACCTTTGTTTTGCGTTTGTCTTTCGTAATCATGTTAGCTAATTTTTTACACCAAGTATATAATTCCTTCTCGCTTGTTGCATATATAGGTTCTGTCATTACTTTTGGCATATTAGGTATGCTACATAAAATCATTTCTGGAAGTCCGCAAAACTTTGGGCATATAAATTCGCGCTCGCGTACCCTCATAAATCTTGGTATTATTAATAAATCACATTTATCTTTTATATCTAAGATATGTCCATGGAATATCTTTATAGGTAGACATGCCTCATCCACGCAATATTTAATTCCTTCATTTAAAATATTTTTATTCGTATCTGTAGATGTAATTATTTCTACACCTAGTTCACTTAAAAATGTGTTTATAAATGGGTAGTATTTATAATATAATAACCCTTTAGGAATACCAACTTTCATAATTTACTCCTTCCATGTGCATATATCACTCTTTTTTATTCTGAACTATTTATGGAAAAAGTATTCTTATTTAGAATATAATTTTACAGAATAACATGTTATATATTTCTTCTTGCATAAAAAAGTCTGCGCCCATAATATCTCTAGGATATTATGGGCACAGACTTATGGTAAACATTTTGTTTATTTGATATTAAATCATCTACAATTCAATAATATCTAAATCATCAGGAACAATAATATTTCCTGCAAAGAATTTCTTGCCTTCATCAGTATATAGTTTTCTTCTATTTAATATATTTTTATCCTCAGTATGAAATAGAACTATATTTTTTACATTTAGCTTGGATGCATTTTCACAAGCATCTTTTACAGTAGCATGATGCT
Source organism: Clostridium estertheticum (assembly GCF_026650985.1). Lineage (GTDB taxonomy): Bacteria > Bacillota > Clostridia > Clostridiales > Clostridiaceae > Clostridium_AD > Clostridium_AD estertheticum_C. The sequence continues at coordinate 3,336,947 of NZ_CP086239.1, read as the reverse complement.
TTTCATAAGGTTTAAAGATATCTTTTTGTGAATATAAACAAAAGGCTTCATGAAAAAGATAATCTACATTATTAGCATATTCAAATAACTCTTCGTTGTAAGGCTCATCACCAAAAAAAGCCAAACTTTTTCCGTTTTTAAGTGTTGTATTAAAGCCAAACTGAAGTTCTTTAGTACTTTTGATATCAAAAAAATTTATATTTAAGTCTAGTATAGTAACAGTGCACTTATCATAAATCTCATTAAATAGTATTCTAGTTCCAATATATTTTGTAAATTTTTTATCTAAAAGTAAGTCGCTTATTGTGTTTATTATATCAATATTATTTTTGTGGCAATAAATTGTTAGATTGCCGTCATAATTTCCATTCATAATTTGCTGAGCTACAGCCCTAATGATCCAAACAATGCCAGAAATATGATCGTTATGTCTATGAGATATAAAAACATTGTGGATATTGCCTATATCTATGTTTAATTTTTCTAGGTTTGAGAGTATGGTATTTCCACCACCTGTATCTACTAAAAAATGCTCTTTACCATTAGAAATGGTAAAACAAGTGTTATAACATTTTGTAACCATAGCACTCCCCGTACCTAAAATATTAACTGATTCCATATATTTACCTCCGATATTAGTTTAATTATAATAACAATTTTTTATTTTAATTTATATCTTAACCTATACTTATTATTGCAGTAAAAGACATATTTATCAATAGCTTATATAACGTAGTTTCAAAATTATATGTTAAATATGAAGCAGTACTCAATTAATAATTCATAAAAATAGAATTTATGACATATACATAGCTACATAGGTGCAATAAATAATTAATTGAATTAACAATTAATAAAACTTGCAATTTTAAATATATGATGGTAAAATAGGCTAAATAAATGCATGATTCCAAAACAAACATTTCAGTTTTAAATATGGATTATTTACACATTTTAGGGGGGGCAAATTAATATGAAAAGGAAATATCTTGCTATGATGCTTACGGGGGTACTTGTATTAAGTGCCGCGCTTACAGGCTGTGGAAGTTCAAAGGCTACCGCAACCAAAACAGGAACGCCAAAAACAATAATTTATTCTCAGGGAGCAGATCCTAGAGGATTAGATCCAGCTTATGTAGATGATGGTGAGTCTGCTAAGGTTATTGTTAATGTTTATGAAGGTCTTCTTAAATACAAAGATGGATCTACCGATATTGAACCTAGTCTTGCTACGGATTGGAAAATTAGTACTGATGGAAAAGAATATACTTTTAATTTAAGAAAGAATGTTAAGTTCCAAGATGGAACACCTTTTAATGCAGATTCGGTTATATATAGTGTTGGGAGACAACTGCCTCCAAAGGCTACAAATGATATGCCTTATGCATCTTTCACATTTGGACCAGTAGCGAAACTTGAAAAAACTGGCGATTATTCAGTTAAGTTTACGCTTAAAAATAAATATACTCCGTTTTTAGCGAATCTTGCTATGTGCCTTGCGGCTCCAATTGTAAGTCCAACAGCAGCTAAAAAGTTTGGAGCTAAATTTGTTGAAAATCCAGTTGGTACAGGGCCTTATACTTTTGTATCTTGGGATAAAAATCAGTCAATAAAACTTAAGAAAAATGATACGTATTGGGGAGTTAAACCAAAGGCTGATAACATAGTGTTTAAGTTTACAAAAGAAAATTCAGTACGTGCCAGTGATTTAATGACTGCCGGAACAGATATAATTGACGGAGTTGACCCTAATGATATTGCAAAATTAAAATCTAGTAATATGAAAATATATCAAAGTGATGGAATGAACATCAACTATATGGGATTTAATACATCAAGAGCACCATTTAATGATGTTAAGTTAAGGGAAGCTATTTCTCATGCAATCAATCGCGATGAACTTGTTAAATATTTGTATCAAGGATATTCAACCGTAGCAAACAGTCCACTTCCATCATTTATGCCTGGTTACGATAAGACAGTTGAGCCATATAAATATGATGTAGCAAAGGCAAAACAGATGCTTAAGGATGCTGGGAAATCAAATTTAAAGGTTAAAATTATTACTTATTCTAATCCTAGACCATATAATACAGTTGGTGGACAAAAACTTGCAGAATCAGTTCAAAATTACTTGGCAAAGATTGGAGTTACAGCAACTATAGATTCATACAATTGGACTGATTATAAAGCAAAACTTGCTAATGGAGAAGGAGATATATTCTTCTATGGTTGGACAGGTGACAATGGTGATGCGGATAACTTCCTTACATTACTTGATTCACATGAAATTAAATCTACTTTGAATTCAGCTCAATATTCAAATCCTGTTGTGGACGCTTTACTTGAAAAAGGCAGAGCATTACCAAATGGAGAGGAAAGAAATAAAGTTTATAAAGAAATACAACAAGTGGTAGCAAAAGATGCTCCATGGCTTCCAATATCACATTCACAAGCCCTTGCAGCATATTCACCTAAGGTTACTGGGTTTGCTATACATCCAACAGGAACAGTATTTTTTAGTGGTGTAGATAAATAATTCTATTTAAGAAAGATTTTTAGGTGGAATACCGTAAGTTGCGGTGTTTCACTTTTTAAGATTTAAAGAGGAGGCAACCATGGCTAAATATATTATTAAAAGACTGCTTTTGCTATTACCCGTTATCGTTGGAGTATCAATGCTTGTTTTCTTGGTTATGCACATGTTTACTACTGATCCAGCTGCCACAATTCTTGGTCAGCACGCAAGTCAAAGTCAGATTATAGCTCTAAGAGAACAACTTGGACTGAATAAGCCTATTTATATTCAGTATTGGGATTTTTTAATAGGAATATTTCATGGGGATTTGGGAAATTCACTTATGTCAAAAACTCCGGTATGGGATGAAATAATGGCACGTTTCCCAGCTACAATTGAACTTGCATTAGCAGCTATTATATTTTCTTCTATTTTTGGAGTTATTATGGGGGTTATTTCTGCTATTAAACAAAACTCAATTGCTGATTATATTTGCATGATAGTATCACTGCTTGGAGTATCAATGCCTATATTTTGGTTAGGCTTAATTTTTATATTAGTTTTTTCAGTTCAACTTCATTGGTTGCCAGTATCCGGGAGGATAGATATAGGCCTTGAACCAATTAGAATCACAGGTTTATACTTAATTGATTCTTTGGCTACTGGAAATATGGCCGCATTCGCTAGTGCTTTAAAACATCTGATTATGCCAGCGGTAGCACTTGGATCTGCATCCACTGCGATTATTGCAAGAATGACTCGTTCTACTATGCTTGAGGTTGTGAGACAAGATTATATTAGGACCGCTAGAGCGAAGGGTCTTTTAGAAAGACCAGTTATATTTGGACATGCACTGAAAAATGCATTGATTCCAATTATAACAGTAATAGGGCTTCAACTAGGATCGTTACTAGGGGGAGCAGTACTAACAGAGACTGTATTCTCATGGCCAGGTGTTGGTAAATACGTAGTAGATGCAATTTTAGTTACAGATTATCCTGTTGTTCAAGGTACGGTTATGATGATGGCAGTAATTTTTGTGCTTGTTAATTTAATCGTAGATATAATTTATGCATTTATAGATCCAAGGATTAAATATTCTTAGAGGAGTGATATAAAATGATAACCCAAAATTTAAATGAAGAAGTACAATTGCAAAACACTCCTAAAGAAGAATCTAAACTTGGGAATGCATGGTATATGATTAAGAAAAATAAAGCAGCTCTAGTCGGGCTGGTAATTATAATAATATTAGTACTTGTTGCCATTTTGGGACCATTAATTATGCCTTATAATCCGAATATAGGAGAATTAGCTCAAAGCCTTCAAAAACCATCATTAGCTCATTGGTTTGGAACAGATGAGCAGGGGCGTGATATTTTAAGCAGGATAATAGATGGTACTAAAATTTCTTTAAGAGTTGGCATTACAGCAGTTGCAGTAGCTCTATCCATAGGGATTTTTGTAGGATCTATAGCTGGATATTATGGTGGCAAGGTAGATATGCTAATTATGAGATTTATGGATATTATACTTGCCTTCCCTTCTTTATTACTTGCAATTGCTTTTATGAGTGTTCTAGGTAAGGGTATAGATAATGCTATAATTGCAATAAGTATTGTTACCATTCCTGAATATGCGAGAATTGTTAGGGGTTCAATATTATCAATTAAAGATAGTGAATATGTTCAAGCTGCAAGAGTTATTGGAAATAGTGATTTTGCTATAATATTTAAACACATATTACCTAATGTAATTTCGCCTATAATTGTGCGTGCGACTCTCGGAGTATCTAACGCTATTTTAGATACGGCGGCTCTTGGATTTTTGGGACTTGGAGTACAACCTCCACAAGCAGAATGGGGGAGTATGCTCGGAGCAGGGAGAGGATATTTTTATAATGCTTCTCATATAATTCTATTTCCAGGTATTGCTATAACAATAACTGTACTTGCTTTCAATCTATTTGGTGATGGACTTAGGGATGCTTTGGATCCAAAACTTCATCAATAAGGGGGATAACATAATGTTACTAGAAGTTAAAAACTTAAAAACTCAATTTAGAGTTAAGGGTGGACTCGTAAATGCAGTAGATGGCGTAGATTTTGAGGTGGACAAAGGTGAAATACTGGCCATTGTTGGTGAATCTGGTAGTGGAAAAAGTGTAACTTCATTATCGATATTGAGCCTTATACCAAATCCACCTGGAGAAATTATAGGTGGAGAGATTTTATTTAAAGGTGAAGATTTATTAAAGAAAAGTAATAAAGAAATGCGAAATATAAGAGGTAATGAAATAGCTATGATATTTCAAGAACCTATGACTTCTTTAAATCCTGTATTTACTGTAGGAAAGCAAATAGCGGAAACTATAACTAGGCATAAGAAATTAAAAAAGAAAGATGCAATGGCTGAGGCAGTTAAGATGCTAGAGCTTGTAGGTATTCCAACTCCAGAGAAGAGAATAAACGATTATCCTCATCAATTAAGTGGTGGAATGAGACAAAGAGTAATGATTGCTATAGCACTTTCTTGTAACCCAGAATTACTTATTGCAGATGAACCTACAACTGCTCTTGATGTTACTATACAAGCTCAGATTTTAGAATTAATAGTAAAATTAAAAGATAAATTTGGAACTGCAATTCTTTTAATTACCCATGATCTTGGAGTAGTTGCAGAAACAGCAGATAAAGTTGTAGTAATGTATTGTGGAAAGATCGTTGAAAGCGCAACTTCGCTTCAGTTATTTGAGAAACCGTTACATCCATATACGGAAGGTCTACTTCTTTCCATACCTAAGGTGGATGAAAAGGTTGACCAGTTATTTATGATTCCTGGGATGGTACCTAACCCGCTACATATGCCCAAAGGGTGTTCTTTTAGTGATAGGTGTAATAAATGTATGGATATTTGCAAGGTTAAGCAACCAGAGCTTGTGGAATATGAAGGTAGAAAAGTTCGTTGTTTTCTATACAGTGATAAACGGGAAGGACAGGTGTAAATATGGAACCATTATTAGAAGTTAAACATTTAAAAAAATATTTCCCTGTAAAATCTGGTGTATTTGGTGGAACAACAGATTTTGTTAAGGCTGTTGACGGTGTGTCATTTAATATTTTCAAGGGTGAAACCTTAGGACTCGTTGGTGAATCCGGTTGTGGAAAATCAACTACCGGTAGAATGCTTGTTAATCTTATGACTCCAACCTCGGGTCAAGTTATTTTTGAAGGAAGCGATATAGCTAAGTTATCAAAAAAAGAGCAAAAGAGTATGAGAAAAAACATACAAATTATATTTCAAGATCCTTACTCTTCTCTAAATCCAAGGATGAACATTGGTGATATAATAGCTGAGCCTATGAGGGTAAATAAAACAGAAAGAAAAGAGGATATAGAGAGGAGAGTTTTATCGCTTTTAAATTGCGTAGGACTAGCTAGTTTTCATAGAAATAGATATCCCCACGAATTTAGTGGTGGTCAAAGGCAAAGAGTTGGTATAGCAAGGGCACTTTCTCTAAATCCTAAGCTTATTGTTTGTGATGAACCAGTATCAGCATTAGATGTTTCTATACAAGCACAGGTCCTTAATTTGCTTCATGATCTGCAAAAGGAATTTGATCTAACTTATCTATTTATTGCACACGGACTAAATGTAGTTAAACATGTAAGTACAAGAGTTGGTGTAATGTATTTAGGGAAAATGGTTGAAATTGCGGATGGAGATATACTCTATAATGAACCTAAGCATCCATATTCACAGGCACTATTATCGGCCATTCCAATTCCAGATCCAACTAAGAAAAAAAGTAGAATAATATTAACGGGTGATGTGCCAAGTCCAATTAATCCACCATCTGGGTGCAGTTTTCATACTAGATGTTTTAAATGTTCAGAAAAATGCACAAAAGAAGAACCTAAGTTTGAAGATATAGGTGGAGGACACCGAGTAGCATGTTGGAATCTATAAATTATAAAAATAGACAAGTATATATTGTCTATTTTTTTTATTATTAAAAGCTACAAATTACTACTACGATACCAATTAAAAATATAAAATGGATTTATATAAAGAAATAGTGGGTAACATAATAAAATCGAAATAGAAAAAGAGGTGAATTTAAGTGGGTGTTTGGCTTAAGAAGATTAACTTGATTATTAATAATAAAGAAATTATTTGTTTAAAAAAAGTGGAGTCTAAACCACTATATAATACAGTTATAATTCTTACTGGGGCAGCCACCTATGCATCAAATTACGCTATATTTGCAAAGCAGTTTAGGGAAACCGAAGTTATTATAATCAATACACCGGGACATGGATTTGGAAAATCCTTAACTAAGGGAGAACCTTTAACCGATGGAAATGATTTGATTGATTTTCAAGTTAATGTTATAAAACATTTAATCAAAGAAAATTACTGCAGCGCGAAAGTTACATTGCTTGGTTATTCAATTGGTGGAATGACACTTCTAAATATTGTTAACAGAAAGCTATTAGAAAAGAATATAGACCTTTGCATTTTATTTGCTAGCGCTAGATTCACAAGGTACGATAAAACGGTTATTAAAGGATTATATAATAAAGAAACTAAAACATTTAATGTAAAGTCGCTAATTGAGAAGAGTTGCAAAGGTAAGATGCCTTGGTATATTAAATATCTAAATCCTAATTTAATATGTAATTTGTCAGTTACTTGCCATGCAGATTTTCTGGAGTGTGATAATATGAATGAAATTTCTAAAAATGAATTAATGATAGATAATAACATGTCTGTTATTGCATTTTTAGCGAAAGATGATTGCTTTTTTAGTGAAGAAGAGTTACTTAAAACAATAAAAAGGTTTAAATACAGTACTTTTATATCACTAAAGGAATATGGACATTTATTTATATTAGAAAGGCCTATTAAGGCGGGAAAGCTTGTATTTAAGGCTATAAAAGAAGCTACTTTAAAAGAGTAGTTATTTTATAGCCTTAATTTGTTTAGTGTAGTTTTAGAATTGTGCTTACTTGGATTAAACTAAAAGAGTATACTATAATTATAAAAGAATAAGTAGTTATTTACGGATGCATATCCGTAAATTATTTATTTTAAGATTAAATGGAGGGAATACATATGGAAGAGAAAAAATTAAAAACAAAAGTTATAAGACCTAAATTTGATACAGATTTAGATATTATAGAGTTATCTAAGGAGAATATTGAGGATGAGAGTATATTCTCTTTTGGAACTGTTAGTGATTGCTGCTTAGAAAACCATGAAGCTGATAGGGTAAATTTTAAACAAGTAATATTTACAAAAGTTATCTTTAATAAAATAACTTTTAGGCGTATAGAGATGACAGATGTAAGATTTGAAAATTGTGATTTATCAAATGTCGATTTTAACGAGGCGTCTTTACATAGAGTTGAATTTGTGAATTGTAAAATCATTGGTATTAATTTAAGTGAGACAACTTTTAGAGATGTAATTTTTGAAAATTGTAATGGCGAATTTGCTTTCTTTAATTACTCTGATTGTAAGCAAGTTGCGTTTCTTGAGTGTCAATTACGTTCTTCAGATTTTCAAAATTCAAAGCTTTTAAAAGTTGAATTTAGGGAGTCTAATTTGATTGGGGCTCAAATGAACTACACAAGTCTTAAAGGAATAGACTTTACTAGTTGTAACATTGAAGGTATGGGAGTAAATATTGCTGATGTTAAAGGTGCAAGAGTTACAACAACTCAAGCAATCTCATTATCAAGCATACTTGGTCTTATTATTAAATAATTTATATGGTTTTAAGAAAAAATAATGAATGTAACTTTATAAAGTTACATTCAAAATGGTTGGTAATAGGATTATTTTTTACCATTTAATTGCTCTGCAAATATCCTTGATAAATACATACCAGTGTTTTTTACCTGTGATATAGTATTATTATTATTTCCTACCTCAACAAGCAATGCATTGTTACTTCTACCTTGATTATAGAAATTTATTCCCCAGTCAGCATAATAGATTTCTCTTGGGTCTAAAAGATTCGGAAATAATTTATTTGATATTCCAACCATTGAGTCTACTAGTTTTTTCTGCTTGGCATACCTAGGGTTTTGACGTGTAACGACAAATAGAAATTCAGCTACATCTTCTCCATTTATTTTAGTTTTTAATACGTTATTACTAGAAGTTGGAACGCCATCTCTATGTAAATCTATAATTAAATCAAAATCTCCATATTTTTTTAAATACTTATCCAAATTAACACCAGAATTTTTATAGGCTGAATTATAATCAGGTACATTGTTTACAGTTTTATCGTGTATTACAGAGATTCCATATTTACTTTCTAGTTGCTCGGTTATTACATCACCTACAGCACATACATTTAGTGTTTCATCCGCATTAAAAGCAGTTTTAGTGGTATCTTTTTCAGAGGTACGATAAGCTTCTGTTGTATGAGAATGATATATTAGGACTCGTGGTTTTGATTTATTTAGGGTTTGTTTCAAATCGTTATTAATGAGGTTTGCTACAACATTTGGGTCTTTAGATTTATTTACCTGGTTTTCAACCAATTTGAAGGGAACAACTGAGTTTATATCATCCCCTTCATTGTTTACATTAGTACTAACTTTATTTTTGTCCAAATAAGCAATTTCTTTTGTTATTATGGATATAGGATTGGAAATATCTATTCCTAAAAACGATAGGATTGAATATTTAATTTCACTGTTGGTATCCTGTTCTCCATTGCTAGGAGAATTAAATAAAGCTACTGTGTTACTAATTGCCTTAATAAAAAAGTAATTTTGAGATTTACCTTCATTAGTCGCATTAGCACTTTTAGGCAAAACTAAACCTAATAAAAAAATAAAAAGGAATGTTAAAACACTTAAAAGTATTTTGCTCTTACTATTTTTTTTAATAGCATTACGCCTCATATTAATCCTCCCCACATTTCCGTTTAATAAGTTGATTTAGTATATCTTTTAATTCTTTTATATCTAATTCAGATAACTCGTCTGATTGGGCTAATGTCAAAAGCAGGGATTTAATAGAACCATTAAATACTCTATTAACAAAGGAAAAACTTTCTAATTTTATACAATCATCTTCTGAGACTAAAGGATAATATAAATATTCATAACCTAATTTATTAAATCCAATAATATTTTTATTTAATAATCTATTAATCAAACTTTTAACTGTAGCTGGTTTCCACTCAGATTTATCCTTTAATTCTTTTATAATGTTGATTGATGAAATTTCAGAATTCTTCCATATTATTTTCATTATCTCCCATTCAGCATTTGATATTTTGGACATTTTATACATTAATATATTACCCCCATTTAAATTACAACTGTAATTATAAGCTTTAGTTTACAATTGTAATTTGTGTTATTTTATAATATATTCCATGAAATATTAATTATTACATTTATTAAAATAAAGCTGAATGGTAGATTGATGTTTTACAGAGTGAATTTATGTTTTGCAATATGGATTCATTGATAAACAGTGAATCTATATTGTAAAAAGAAAATTAGTGTGATAATATTATTTTAAAGTTTATATAAGTATATATAATTATATATAAATTATGGAGGAAATTTTTATGAAGTATTATGGAAAAACTTCTTTATCATCTTTATTAAAGTTAATGTTAGATGTTTTAATCATCACAGGTTTTATTGTATATTTATTTATACTGAGAAAGGCATTGATAATTCATCAAACAAATTTATTTAATCCTAAAAATATTGTTACATGTACTCTATTTGTTCTAGGTGGTTTTGCATTGCTTTGTATAATGTATTATCTTAGATGTATTATAAATTCATTGGTTAAAATGACGCCTTTCGTATGGAAAAATGTTAAAAGTTTGAGAAATGTTGCTATATCGTGTTTTACAGTTTCAGGTTGTTATGTGGTCAATTTTTTTATTAACAATCAATTTTTAAATTTTAAGTTAATAGAAATAGATGCTAGTGGAATACACACAGATATTGAGTTTATAATTTTTTTCTTTGCAGGTTGTTTCACATTAATTCTTTCTAAGGTTTTTAAGCAGGCGATTGAAGTTAAAGAAGAAAATGACTTAACAATATAGATATTTACATATATCAATAAATTGAGGTGAAATACATGGCAATAATAGTGAATCTAGATGTAATGATGGCAAAAAGGAAGATTAATTTATCGGATCTTGCAATTAGAGTAGGAATTACAAATTCAAATTTATCTATATTAAAAACCAATAAGGCAAAGGCAATAAGATTCTCAACCCTTGAGGCTATATGTAGCGAGCTTAAATGTCAGCCAGGGGATATTTTAGAATTCAAAGGCGATGAGATGATTCCAAATAAATAAAGTACCCAGTAGAGTTTTACACTTTTTTTAAAGTGTCTATTCTATAGGTACCAAGATGTTAATATCTGTCTTCTAATATGTCCTTACTTACTGTGCGTAGTCTTCCTTTGATAGGTGTATCTTGAAGGGCTTTAAACACTAATTCACCTTTATTATTTAATATTTCTACAAAAGTAGATATATCGATTATATTGATGATTCCTATATCATCTTTAGTCATTCCTTTGATACTGCAAAGGGTACCTACGATATCCATAGCTCTCATCTTAGTCTTTTTACCTGCATTAATATGTAATTTCATAATTTCTTTGCTGAGTTCTGCTCCTTTTGATTCTTTAAGAACAGGTCTTTTATCCATTTTATTAATAAATTCCTCTTTAAAATTATTTACAATTTCAGATTCGGGTCTTTCCTTCAAAGGAATTTCTTTACCAATATACTGCTCTATATCATACAAAAACCTATTATCACGATTCGTTACAAAAGTAATAGCACGGCCCATCTTACCTATACGACCAGTTCTTCCTATCCTATGAACATAACTTTCTTTATCCTCTGGAATATCATAATTAATTACAAGTGTAATGTTATCTATGTCTATACCACGAGCTGCAACATCGGTAGCTACAAGGTATCTAAAATAACCCTTCTTAAAATCATTCATTACTCTTAACCTATCACTTTGTTCCATTCCACCATGTATTTTCTTGCAAGTATACTCGAGGTCTATTAGGTCGTTATAAACTGAATCTACCTTCACTTTTGTATTGCAAAATATTATGCAACTATCTGGGTTTTCAACAATGGTTAAATCACTTAAAAGATCTATTTTATCAAATTCATGTACGTTATATTGTTCTTGAAGTATATTATTGGATGCTTTATTTTCATCCTCTATTTCGATATATATAGGATCTTTCATATATCTGTTACATAAACTATGTATGTCTTTTGGCATTGTAGCTGACAATAACATGGTTACACGGTCTTTTGATAAGCCACTTAAGATTGATTCTATTTGATCTACAAATCCCATATTAAGCATTTCATCGGCTTCATCTATTACAAGATATTTTATATTCGATATATCAAATGTACCTTTTTCTATATGATCCATAATTCGACCAGGGGTGCCAACCACTACATGTGTCTTTTGTTTAAGTTCTTTTTTTTGATCGGTGAAAGAAGACTTTCCATAGACTGCACATACTTTAAGTCTTTTAAATCTACCTATATTAAAAATATCTTCTTTGACTTGGATAGCGAGTTCTCTTGTTGGTGTAATTACTAATGCTTGTGGTTTATTTTCCTCCCAATCAACTAACTGACAAATAGGAATGCCATATGCTGCTGTTTTCCCACTTCCAGTTTTGGATTTTACTACTACATCCTTTTGTGATAGCACTGCAGGTATAACCTGTTTTTGAACCTTTGTAAAATCCTTGAAATTTAACAAACTAATTGCTTTTAATAACTCACTACTTAAATTATAATCGTTAATGTTCTCTTTTATCATTCAATCATCTCCCAATATATATACTAACCTTTTTATTATATCACACACATGAAATTAACATAAATAAACCTAACTCTAGAGTCATTTAAATTAATAAAAGAGAAAACACAGATTTTATTTATCTGTATTTTCTCTTTTGTTAATATGTGGTATTTATGATATTATTTCATTGTAAATAGCCGAGGTTCTTGTAAGTAATCTTGAACGATTCTAAGAGATTCACCAAATCTTTGATAATGAACAATTTCTCTTGCACGTAGAAACTTTAAAGGGTCTAATACATCAGGATCGTCAGCCATATTTATTAGATATTCATAAGTTGACCTAGCTTTTTGCTCAGCAGCTAAGTTTTCAGTAAGGTCTACAATTGGGTCACCTTTTGATTGAAGATATGCAGCAGTAAAGGGAACGCCAGAAGCACTTACGGGGTATACTCCTCTGCCATGGTCTACATAATAACCAGCCATGCCACCTTTTTCAATCTCTTCAAGACTGGCACCTTTCATAAGTTGCCTAACCATAGCACCAACCATTTCTAAATGAGCCAATTCCTCAGTTCCAATATCATTACATGTTGATATTGCTTGAGGAGTAATCATGGAAAATCGCTGACTTAGATATCTTAATGAGGCACCTAATTCACCATCTGGTCCTCCATATTGAGTAATAATAATTTTTGCCATTTCAGGATTTGGAGTTTTAATTTTTACTGGGTATTGTAAGAACTTATCGTATGTCCACATAAATTATTTATCCTCCTTTCTAAGACTAAAATTTGCTTCAGGCTCCCAAGGCCATGGATTACTTGACCATCGCCATGGGTAAGGGCTGAGGGAGTCGTGTTCAGATAACATTCCATAATTCATCTCATAGTGATCTTTTAATCCTTTTGTCTCCACCACATAGAAATTATATTTTGCAAGAGCCTCTTGATCCATTGGATGAGTATTAAGGTACAAAGCTAGGTCTTCTTTTATAAATTCGCCGGCAACTATTTGTTTTAAAAGCTCCATTTTACTCTCCATAAGTTCTCTCCTTGTTACTTGATTTTAAATTAGAAGACATTTTGCCTTCTCCATCGTATGGACTATAAAGCTCCGGAAAAGCAGTTCCTCTTTTAAGCGCTTCTAATGGCGAAAAAAGTGTGCAAAGTTTCTGGTAAGGAACGTAAGCTGCAGCTAATCTAACATGTTTTATTATAGTTTCTTGTGGTACACAATTATTTGATGCTGAATATTTAGTCAGTTTATCCCTATTTTGATATTCCATTTTTATCCTCCATATAACATAGTACATAATACTATATTCAATCATATTTGATTAGGTTCTTAAGAAATAGTAATAAAACAAGTGTATTTACTAATAATATTACTATTCTTTTATGAAATATAGTTAAAGAGCTAGTTGTAATTCTACAGGTTTTATATCTTTTATTAGAAAAGTTAAATATATAATTTATGGTGAATACAGTGCTAAGGTGCATTAGGATTGATGTTGACAATATAAAAATATAGTGCTAACATACTAGCTATACAAACTAAAGTAATTTAAAATAAAGGGAAATTTATTATGAAAATTGAACTATTAGAGAAAAATTCTTATGAGACCATAAAAAATTATACTTATCGAGTGCTAAGAAGTAATATTATTGATCTTAATCTTAAACCGGGAGAAAGTATTTCTGAAAATGAAATCGCAAATAATCTTAATGTGAGTAGAACGCCAGTTAGGGAAGCTTTTTCATTATTAGTTTCTGAGCAATTGTTAGAAATTTATCCTCAGAAGGGTACCCAAGTTTCTTATATTGATTTAAAACGTGTTGAAGATGCTCGATTTATGAGGTTAAAACTTGAACAAGCAGTTATTGAATTGGCTTGTGAGGATTTTCAAGAGAGTTATTTGTTTGATTTAGAATCTAATATTAATCAACAGCAATTTTGTGTACTTAAAAATAACTATACCGCTGCATTTAATTTAGACAATTCCTTTCATGAACTTATTTTTAAAGGATGTAAAAAGGAACGGATTTTCAATGCTATTCATTTTATGAATGGCGATTTTGATCGTATAAGGGCACTTAATTTAATATCTAGTATGAACATGGATCTTGTTGTTGCACAACATAAAGGCATTATTGATGCAATAAAGGCTAAAGATAGTGAGCTAGGTATAAAAATAGTTGGTGAGCACTTATCAAAAGTAAATGACGACAAAATGATATTGCTAAGAGAATATCCTGAGTACTTTAAAGAGTAACAGATAATAAATAGCCCCCTGTCCATTTTAAATAAAATGGACAGGGGGCTATTTATTTTTTTTAAAACTAAACATTTTTATTCTTAGCATAAAATTCAGAGTAGTTTTTAAGTTCTCTTTTTAAAAGATTTGGAGTATCAAGCTTATAAGGACAGTGGTTTTTACAGTGTCCACATTGTATGCAATTCTTTATAAGTTCCATCTTTTCTTTAAAGCTATCGTCTAAGAATCCTTGATAAGGAGCTCTTTTAAGAAGAAGTGATATTCGAGCAGAAGTAGGGATTTCAATTCCAGCAGGGCATGGAAGACAATAACCACAACCACGACAGAAATCGCCTGAAAGCTCACTACGATCCTTGTTAATAATTGACCACATGATATCATCTAATAATGGTGGATTTTTCTCAAGGGTTATAAATTCATCTAACTCAGTTTCTCTTTGTATTCCCCATATTGGTACAACATTATCAAATTGTCTTAGAAAGGCAAAGGCCGAGGATGCATCAGTTATTAGACCTCCTGACAGAGCCTTCATTGCAATTAGTCCTATATTTCTTTTTTTACATTCTTTTATTAACAATAAATCATCGTCTGATGATAAAGAACATAAAGGAAATTGTATAGTGTCATATAGTCCTGAAGCTGCTGCATCCATTGCGTTTTTCAATTTATGATTTGTAATTCCTATAAAACGAATAAGTCCCTTTTTCTTAGCTTCCAAAAGTCCTGCATAGAGACCTTCTGGGTCTTTCGGATCAGGAAGTACATCAGGGTTATGTAATTGATATATATCTATATAATCTGTTTTTAAATTTTTTAGACTTGTCTGCAAATGTTCAAGTAAAGTTTTTCTATCTTTAGCGTGGGTTTTAGTTGCAATTATAATATTTTTCCTAACATCTGCTAGGGAATAACCTATTTTTTCTTCACTATCAGAATATGCTCTTGCTGTGTCAAAGAAGTTTATTCCATTATCATATGCTTTTCGTAGAATATTCTTTGCTTCATCAAAAGACACCCGCTGAACTGGTAATGCTCCAAAACCACTTCTAGTAACCATTAAATTTGTTCTTCCGAGTATTATTTTATCCATTTAGACACCTCCATAAATTTGTATATAAAAACTTAGCGACAAAAATTACTCCATTTATATATAAGTATTCAATATTATTTTATGAAATCCTTTTTAAATTAATATACTTAATACAAAGTGTTTTTTATAAACGTAATCTAAAAAAGCCATAGGCTAGTGATATAATACCACAGCATATGACTTTTACAAAAAGCAAAAAGACCAGTAAATAGTTTCCTATTTACTGGTCCAATATTACTACTAAAGAACAGTAATATTTTCTGCTTGTGGGCCTTTAGGTCCTTTAACTATGTCAAAAGAAACTTTTTGACCTTCATCAAGAGATTTGTAACCATCTGAATTTATTTGAGAGAAATGTGCGAAAACATCTACTCCGTCTTCTCCTGTAATAAAACCAAATCCTTTTTCACCATTAAACCATTTAACTGTACCATTCATATAATGTATACCTCCGAAATTTTATTTCTTAAACTACTTGAAATAACAAACCAATAAAATTTTGATAACAAAATACTATATTTTAAAAATTATATTTGAAATATATCTGCGCTTCATTATTCACTATTCATTTAAGTACTCCTTAATAATATCACAGGTTTCTAAAGAAAGCAAGTTATATTGCATATTAATCTAATTAAGTGCTTAAAGTTTATGAATTAAACGTTAGGATTTTTACAAATAGAAGTTTGCGAATTTAATCCATTTTTAAAAAAATAACTATTTGCTTGCTAATATTTGTTCTATACGTTCTAGTTCACCTGCACTAAAGTCTAAATTATTTAGTGCACCTACGTTATCTTCGATTTGACTTACCTTACTTGCACCTATTAGTGCAGAGGTAACATGTCCACCCCTTAATACCCAAGCTAAAGCTAGTTGGGGTAAAGTTTGTGAACGTTCCATTGCCAAAACATTTAATTTGGAAACTTTTTCTAATTGCTCTTTTGTAATATCTTCAGAATGTAAGAAAGCTGAGTTGCCGGCAGCTCTTGAGTCTTTAGGAATTCCTTTTAAATATTTGGTAGTAAGTAAACCTTGTTGTAGAGGTTTAAAGGCTATAGAACCAATACCTTCCTGATCTAGAACCTCTTGAAGACCATCTTCTATCCATCGATTAAACATTGAATAGGAGGGCTGGTGAATTAAACAAGGGGTGCCTAATTTTTTTAGTATAGCGGAAGCCCTTTTGGTTTCATCTGGTTTATAGTTGGATAAGCCTACATAAAGAGCTTTTCCTTGTTTTACTATTAAATCTAAAGCAGACATAGTTTCTTCTAAAGGGGTATTAGGGTCAGGTCTATGATGATAAAAGATATCTACATAATCGAGACCAGTTCTTTTTAGACTTTGGTCAAGACTGGAGACTAAATATTTTTTTGAACCCCAATCACCATAAGGACCGGGCCACATGGTATAACCTGCCTTCGTTGAGATAACAAGTTCATCTCTATAACCTGAAAGATCCTGTTTTAAGATTTTGCCGAAGGTCTCTTCTGCAGAGCCAGGAGGAGGACCGTAGTTATTCGCAAGGTCGAAATGCGTAATTCCAAGGTCGAAAGCCTTATGAATTAGAGCTCTTGAGTTTTCAAAGGAATCTGAATAACCAAAATTATGCCATAAACCAAGAGATATTGCAGAGAGTTTTAAGCCACTATTACCGCATTTATTATATTTCATTGTTAAGTATTTTTTGCTATTAGATACATATGACATTTTATCACCTTCTTATATTAATATTATCATATATGATAGATATGTAAACCATTTAACGTAAATAAAGTATGTTGTTATATACTTGTAACATTAATTTAACAACGTATATAATCTAAAAAATTTACATAAATTAGAAAATAAATTATATTAACATGCCATCTTTATATTATTATGGTATAATATGACGATATTCCAAATAAAATAGCGAAAACTTAATTTTGGAGTAAAACTATATAAATTTATATGTCTATACCATAATTATCAAATTAAACTGGAAGGCATTAGGAGGGTACTTAAAATGAATAAATTTAAAAGTATTAAATCTATTTTCTTAGCATCAGCATTGACAATTGGTTTAGCAACAATTACATCACAAAATGTACTTGCAACTTCACTAACAACTAAAACATATATTGTTAAAAGTGGGGATTGTTTATCTGTAATAGCGAAAAAATGTGGACAATCATTAAATGATTTAAGGAAAACTAATAATAAATGGAATGATACTATTTTCCCAGGACAAATTATTAAGGTTCCAGTAACAACTAGTTCTACTACATCGCAAGTTAAATTAAAGGCTCAAGATAAAATGGTAGCTAAGGCAGACAATATAGCAATAAAATATACAGAAAGTGATTTGAACTTATTATCTAGACTAATAACTGCAGAAGCACAAGGAGAATCTTATAGTGCTCAAGTTGCTGTAGGCGCAGTAGTTGTAAATAGAGTTAAGAGTAGTTATTTTCCAAATTCAATCAGCGCTGTTATAAATGAACGCACAAAAGGAGGTTATCAATTTACACCAGTATTAAATGGTAATATCAATAGACCTGCACAGGCAAGCGCGCTTAAGGCTGCAAGTGAAGCCCTTAGCGGAGTTGATCCAACAAATAATGCATTGTTTTTTTATGATGGAGGTGTGCCTAAAGGACTAACTGAACCACAACCAATATCTAAAGTAATAGGTAATTTGACATTTGTTTACTTAATAAAATAATGTTTATATCAAAAAATTAAAAGTAAGGGCTAGAACATAATTGTTCAGCCCTTAATTTTTAGTTCCTAATTTTTGAATTTCTTATATATAGTCTAAAAATAAGCTCTTCTAGAAAGTTGAACACACTTGTGGTGATTAAGTATATTCCAACTGCGATTGGAGCTGCTTTAGCAACAAACAAACCAGCTACTGCCATTATTATTAAATTACTCTTGCTAAGTGTTGCCTGACCTTCAATTTTAAGTAAGGTTACATATGAAAGCAGACTTGGTGTTAGCGATATAAGCACATATATCAGTGGAACTATAAAATAACTGTCTGAGACCTTAATACTAGACACCCATGGTATAAGAAATGTACTAGCGCTCACAGGAAGCTTATTAAATACACTCCACAGGGTCATTATTATAGGCAGTTGTAACAAGGTTACTAAGCAACCCAGCATACTTTTTGCACTCTCAGCAGATTGTTTTTTAACTTCGACGTCAAGTCTGTCTTTGTTATCTTTATATTTTTCCTTTATTTCTTGCATTTTTATACCAAATTTTTGTTGCTGGTGCATGGATTTTTTTTGTTTGAAAGACATTGGAGAAAGTACTAATCTTACACTTATGGTAAGAAAAACTATTGCGAGGCCCCAATCCCCAGTAAAACTAAAAATTGAATCTAATAAACTACTTAAAAAATTAAAAATGATGTTCATATTTATCCTCCCTCGAATAATTTTGGCTAAAACATCATTTCAATTTTTAATCGTTCTACATACATCCATATAACATATTTTTCATAAATTATATAATCTTCCGGAAGCACTTTTTTTATAAATCCAAGCCACTGAATTAAAACACTTTTTGTTATATTTTCTTTGGTTTTATTTTTGAAATTTTTATAGGTGTATAAAGTATATGATAGTATGCCAGTAAAACATATCACTAAAAACATTAATTGCATTAAATTTATTAAGTCATAATTCAACGTGCATACCTCCTCATATACTAGTTTTGAATATTATAACATATATTATCAATATTGTTGAATTTTAAAAATTAAGACAGATATCATCGACGTTTATTATACATTCTTTTATAAATTTCAATAAATCCAATTATTAAAAGTAGTAGGAGTATATATGGAGTAGCTGAATGTAGAGTTATTGTATAACTAAAAACTTTAGTAGAAAGAGTCTCTCCAAGAATAAATCTTATTAATAAAATAGCAAATATCACAAAAATAAAACCATTAAATCCAGGTTCAGTAATTCCACTATTTATTGTGTAATATTTTTTATTCCAAAAGTTTAATGATGGATTTTCTTGACTACTTTTTCTTGTTGCTGGAATTAAAATAAATGAAATAGCACTTATTGTTATAAGCATATCTATAGTTATGCCTAGGGTAAATGAAGAATTTTTTAATCCAATCACTATCCACAAAAAAACTGAACTTGTTATCGAGTAAAATAGACCTTTTTGTATATAATCTAATAATCTGTAGTTTTTGCTTTTGTCACTACTATATTCTTCAATAATCGACTTACAAAATTCCTGATAGTCATTCCCGATAATTAATTCCATTGGTTTTTTTTCTATTTGTGCTTGCAACATCATATCTATGACTTGTTGAAGAATTTCTTCCTTTTCAGTTCCTCTCAATTCGCTGTGCTGTATATATGAAGTTATGCTTCTATATAAATATAAGTTACTCCCATTTAAATTTTTTTGCTCTTTAAACCTGAGTTGTTTAAGTCTCCATTCGAGCAGCATTAACTATCCCTCCAATACATTATCAATGTTCTTTTTAATTTTATCCCAAGATGATATGAAATCTTCTAATTCAGTATTTCCTTCTTTAGTTAGATAATAATACTTTCTCATTGGTCCGAAAGGGGACTTAATCATATTAGAGTAAAGTAGCTTTTTCTTTTCCAGTCTTATAAGAATGGGATATACGCTACCTTCAGAAACTTCTTGAAATCCATACACCGTTAGTTTTTCGCATATTTCATAACCATAGGTTTCATGGGTACTTACAATTTTTAAAATACATCCTTCGAGTAAACCTTTCAATATTTGCGTTGAATTAGCCAAATAGTCACCTACTTTGTATTACTTAATAGCATAGATAAAATATACACCCACTACTTTGTATTGTCAAGTAGGTGTGTATATAATTTTTAAACTATAATATATTTCTAATTCTTTGTGAAATAAGTTAAATTAAAACATCCATATCCATAAGGGTATAGAGGTTTATTTATATGTGTAGGAATGTTGATTAAAAATATTGAAGCATTTTTGATATAATGGTAAAATATATAACAAAAACAATCGGGGGAGAAGTTAATGAATTATATTTATGGTTTTATAATTGTGGTTTTTGTTTGTATAGTATTACTTAAACATAAAAAACATGATAATAAAATGATTAAAATGGAATATACGATATTAATGACGGATACATTTGTTAGGAGTGATGCACAATTTCTAAGGCCTATCTACACAATGGCATCTAATGAAAATGGTAATAGAAGTGAAGCAGTATTTTGTAAGGTATTAGATGGAGATGGTGAGTTAGATATTAAAAATGCTCAAGATGAGATGATTTCAATTATAAAGTGTGCAATAAAAGATAAGTCATTTATTGAAGGTCTAATACATATTGAGAACATATCAGAAGGAGAAAAAATTGCTGTAGATAATATTGAAAAAGAGATAAATATAATGGTGAAATAACATCAAAGGGTGGGATAGATATGTTGTTTGGATTATTCAAAAGTAAAAAAGACAAACAAGTAGAACATGTAAAGCAGGTAGAATGTCATGATGAGGGAATATCAATTAAAAACTGGAAGACATTTTGGGGTTAAAGCTATAAATGTAAATACTTTAGCATAAAATAAAGCCAACCTAGGTATTAATCTAGATTGGCTTTGTTTATTACTTTGTAATTACAATTATTCGCCTACTGTTTCAACTTTTAGTATATTTGTTGTTCCAACTTTTCCTACTGGTCCCCCGGCAGTTATTACAATAATATCTCCCTTTTTAACTAACTTAATATCTAACGCTGTTTTAACACCAATTTCAAACATTTCTTCAACGTTTGTTGCAGCTTTAACTAGTAATGGAGTCACTCCCCAAGAAATAGCTAACTGTCTTTGAACCCTTGGATTCCATGTAGTTGCTATTATTGGACAAGATGCCCTAAATCTAGAAATCATTCTAGCAGTTTGTCCAGATTGTGTTGCACAAATTATTGATACAGCATTTAACTGTAGGGCAATTGTGCAAGTTGCATAACTTATAGCATTTGTGATATTTTCCATTGTATCAAATTTCATTGCAGCTAGTTTACTGCCATAATCTATAGACTCGTCTGCCATTTGAGCTATTCTTACCATAGTTTTTACACTTTCAATTGGGTATTTACCCATGGCACTTTCGCCAGAAAGCATAATTGCACTAGTTCCATCATAAACGGCATTTGCAACATCACTAGATTCTGCTCTAGTTGGTCTTGGATTTACAATCATTGAATCTAGCATTTGAGTTGCAGTTATTACTGGTTTACCATAGTTATAGCATTTCTTAATTATCATTTTTTGAACAAGAGGAACTTCTTCTGTAGGTATTTCTACGCCTAGATCGCCTCTAGCTACCATAATTCCATCAGAAACCTTTAATATTTCATCGAAATTATTTACGCCTTCTCTATTTTCAATTTTTGAAATTATCCTTATATCTTGTCCACCATATTTCTTTAATATTTTTCTAACTTCATTTACGTCTGTTGCTTTTCGTACAAAAGAACAAGCAATAAAATCAAATTCATTTTCTATAGCAAATTTTATATCTTCAATGTCCTGATTTGTTATTGCAGGTAAATGGGTATCTGTTTCGGGAATATTGACTCCTTTGTTATTACTTATGTCACCGCCATTTAGTATTATGCAATGTATGTCCTTGCCTACAACTTTTTGTACCTCTATGGCTACAAGTCCATCATTTATTAATATTTTAGTTCCAACTTTAACATCTTTATATAACTCTTTGTGAGAGATAGTTGATTTTTCATCTGTTCCTAAAATATCTTCATTTACAAGTATGAAGATATTATTCTCTTTTAATGTTACTTTACCCATTTGAAATTTACCTAATCTAATTTCAGGTCCTTTGGTATCAAGCAATAATGGAACCGGAATATTCAATTTTGCTCTGACTTTTTTTACTCTATCAACTCTAACTTTTTGCTCGTCGTGAGTACCATGAGAAAAATTTAATCTTGCTACATCCATACCTCCAAGTATTAATTCTTCTAATAAAATATCATCATCTACAGCAGGTCCCAAAGTACATATTATTTTTGTCATTCTCATGTTTATTATCTCCTCTCATTTGTATTTAAGCATGTATCCATTAAGCTAAGTTGTATGTTTCTTTTTAATAATAATACATGTAAAACCAAATTTGGTAAAGAACTTAAATCGTTTTATAATTAATATTTTAGGGTGAGTTCGTAAGGGGACACCTTATTACTCATCTAGATTAACAGCTTCTACTTTTAAGAGATATATGGGAAAGCAAAACAAAGTTAAAAAAAACCCCTTTAAGCAAACACAAGGCTAAAAGTAGTGTCTGCTTAAGGGGGGTTAATTGATATTTAGTGATATAAGTGGAATTATTAAATCATCAACAATATGTTCTACATATTTCATTTCAATGGGTTCGCCTGTGGCTATAAGCTTATAACATAATAATGCTGGTCCTACATCAGCGAGGAGTTTCAACTGGTTTTCATCTATTTTTTTATTTATGCTACATTCTATGGCCTCACGAAATATATATGTTTGCTTTGTTATGCAGTCTAGGTGAATCGCATCGGATAATGATTTATCTCTGATTATGGCTGTTGAGATGGAGAGCATTACCTTTTGCCTAATCTCGTCGTCTACCCCGAAATATGTGCTAAGTAATTCACATAAATAATTTCTCAAATTGTCGCCGCAACGAGTAGGATCAACCTTTTGCTCACAAGGCATGATAGATGTTATAGCTTCTGCAATAAGATATGGTTTAGACTTCCATCTGCGGTATAAGGTAGCTTTTCCTGCATGGGCACGCAGAGCTATAGCATCCATGGTTACACAGTCGTATCCTTGCTCTGCTACGAGCTCTAAGGCCGCTCTAAGAATAGCGAGATCACGTAGCTTATCAATAGGCCTTCCAAGTTTTACTGGAATTTTTTCTTTGATATTTTCAACAAAATCGGATTTGTTTATTATATCCATATTTTTGCCACCCCGTTCTCGGTTTTCTATAAATATAACACAATGAAAATTTTATTTCAACATAACTGAACAAAGTAGTTTTGAAACTATTGTGTTTTGATAATAGCTATGATATACTCTCATCTATAAACATAGTATAGGGAGGGGTGGAAAGGTTAAAATAATCGGATAAATAAAAAAAAAATTAAAAAAATTAAACTTTATTATGAACTTATGGCAATTAAGGATATAATGTAGAAGGTATTATTAAATCAATAGAATTTTTTTATATGGTTAAGTATACAATAAGTTAAGGACTAAGAACATAAGAGGTTAAGTAATATATTGAGAAAGAGAGGTGTTCTCTGATGAAAAAAAGATCAGGTATTGCTGCATGGACTATAATTTTTGTTATTGTTGCAGTATTTATGCTTTCTAAAACAGATCAGAAATCAACTATTATTAATTTTAATCAATTTCAGACTAATTGGACCAATAATACTATAAAAAGTTTTGTGGTTGAAACAGATCAAATGTCGGTTTCGGGAACATTAAAAAATGGATCTACATATAAAACAATTGTTCCATCTGCCAGACTATTTCAATTTATTAAAGATCACCCAAAGAGTGCAAGTGTTGAGGAAACATACGTAAAACCACCAACTATTCCAGTGTGGTTACAGTACTTGCCTAATGTATTATTGATTTTAATGCTTGTGGGTTTTGGATTTATATTTATGAAACAGTCAAAAGGCGCCGGTGGAAGCGGTGGTGTGATGAAATTTGGCAAAAGTAAAGCAAAACTTGCCGATCCTACTAAGAAAAAAGTGAGTTTTGATGATGTTGCAGGAGCGGATGAAGAGAAAGCTGAGCTTGCTGAGATAGTTGATTTTTTAAAACAACCTAAAAGATATATGGAAATGGGAGCTCGCATACCAAAGGGAGTCCTATTAATAGGACCTCCAGGAACTGGTAAAACACTCCTTGCAAGAGCAATATCTGGAGAAGCTGGAGTCCCATTTTTTAGCATCTCAGGTTCTGACTTTGTAGAAATGTTTGTTGGTGTTGGAGCCTCTAGAGTCAGAGATTTATTTGAACAGGCAAAAAAGAATTCACCTTGTATAATTTTTATAGATGAAATTGATGCTGTAGGAAGACAAAGAGGTGCGGGTGTCGGTGGTGGAAATGATGAAAGAGAACAGACACTAAACCAACTTCTAGTTGAGATGGATGGATTTGGAGAAAATGAAGGAATAATAATGATTGCAGCTACCAATAGAGCAGATGTACTTGATCCAGCACTACTAAGACCAGGTAGATTTGATAGACAAATTCTTGTTGGAGTACCTGATAGAAAAGGTAGAGAGGCAATACTTGCAGTTCATTCTAAAAATAAGCATCTTGAACCTGAAGTTAAGCTTAGCGTACTTGCTAAAAGAACACCTGGATTTACAGGTGCAGATATTGAAAACTTAATGAATGAATCAGCACTTTTAACTGTGCGAAGAGATAAGAAGCTAATTGGAATGGAAGAACTTGAAGAAGCAGCTACAAGAATAATGGCTGGACCTGAAAAGAAGAGTAGAGTTGTTAGTGAAGTTGATAGAAAACTTACAGCATATCATGAAGCAGGCCATGCAATTGTAATGAATTTACTTCCAAATTCTGATCCTGTTCATCAGATAAGTATAGTTCCAAGAGGAAGGGCTGGTGGATATACTATGCGTCTTCCAGAAGAAGATAGATCGTATATGTCTAGGTCAAGACTTGAAGAAGAAATTGTGGGATTACTCGGTGGTAGAGTTGCAGAAAAACTAGTTATTGGTGATATAAGTACTGGTGCTAGTAATGATATCGAAAGAGCCACAGGAATCGCAAGACAAATGGTAATGGACTATGGAATGAGTGATACTCTTGGGACAATAGCATTTGGTTCAGGTAGTGATGAAGTATTCCTTGGAAGAGATATGGGGAAAGATAGAAAATACAGTGAAGAAACAGCATACAAGATAGATATAGAAATAAAGAAACTTATAGATGTTGCATATACAAAAGCGTTGACGCTTTTAACTGATAATAGAAGCA
This sequence comes from Clostridium estertheticum, assembly GCF_026650985.1. Classification (GTDB taxonomy): domain Bacteria; phylum Bacillota; class Clostridia; order Clostridiales; family Clostridiaceae; genus Clostridium_AD; species Clostridium_AD estertheticum_C. The sequence continues at coordinate 3,311,145 of NZ_CP086239.1, read as the reverse complement.
AACTTAACGCAGTTGCAGAAGAACTTCTAATAAAAGAAAAGCTTGAAGGTGTTGAATTTCAAGAGATATTTGCAAGAAGTTAATTAATTTATATTTAATTTGATTATAAAAAGTAAATCAAAGAAATAAAAAGAACTTAGTTCTTTTTATTTCTTTTTTTGACTAGAATTGTGTTATAAGGATGATAGGCTTATAATTACAATATATTGTGCGAAAAGCCCACTCCTTGAGGTGTGGGGGTATCAGAATAAGCTAATAATCAAATGGGGGTTTTAATATGGATATAATTGATAAAGAAATAGTAGAAAGTATGCTTAATGAACATAATAAGTTTTTTATTTCAGGAGAAACGAGGAATATAAAATATAGGATATCTGCACTTAAGAAGTTGAAAAGTGTAATAAAAAAATATGATAAAGAGTTAATAAATGCATTGTATAGGGATTTAGGGAAAAGTGAATTTGAGGCTTATGGTACCGAGATTGGTTTCGTTTTGGATAGTATAGGTAATTTTATAAAACATTTAAATAAGTGGGCTAAGACTAAAAGAGTGAGGACACCTATACATCAGTTTCCATCTAAGGGTTATATTATGTATGAACCCTATGGAACGGTGCTTATTATAGGGCCATTTAATTATCCTTTTCAGCTTTTAATTGAACCATTAGTAGGAGCTATAGCCGCTGGAAATTGTGCTGTTCTAAAACCATCCGAAAATACACCTACTGTTTCAGGTTTAGTAAAAAAAATAATTGAAGAAACTTTTGAAAAAAACTATATACGAGTTATTGAAGGGGAAAAAGAAACTACTTCTGCTCTTATTAATTCAGCATTTGATTACATATTCTTTACAGGGAGCGTACAAGTTGGGAGAATAGTTATGAGGGCAGCAGCAGAAAATCTCGTACCTATAACACTTGAACTAGGTGGGAAAAGTCCAGTAATAGTAGATAAAACTGCTAATTTAGAAATAGCAGCTAAGAGAATATTATGGGGTAAACTTATAAATTCAGGACAAACTTGTATAGCTCCGGATTATATATTTGTGCACAAAGCTATAAAAGATAGTTTTATAGAACAGTTAAAAAGTACAGCGATAAGTTTTTATGGTGAGGACGCTTCTAAAAGCATTGATTATGGCAGAATTGTTAGCAGTAGGCAGTTTGAAAGATTGGCTTCAATAATTGAGAAAGATAAGAATAAAATTATTTATGGTGGACATTCAAATGCAGGTACTTTGTACATTGAACCAACAATTATTGATAATGTAGATTTTCAAGATGCAGTTATGCAAGATGAGATATTTGGGCCAATTATGCCAATACTAGAATATGAGAATTTAGAAGAAGTTATTGAAATGATAAATAATAGACCAAAGCCATTAGCATTATATGTTTTCACAGAAGATAAAAAAGTGGAGACATCTGTTTTAAGTAGAATTTCTTTTGGGGGAGGGTGCGTGAATGATACTATATCTCACGTTGCAGGTTCAAATATGCCTTTTGGCGGTGTTGGAAACTCTGGAATGGGTGCGTATCATGGAAGAGATAGTTTTGAAACTTTTTCTCACAGAAAAAGTATACTAAAGAAAAGTACTTCTATAGATATAAAACTTATTTTCCCTCCTTATGGAAATAGAATAAAACTTATAAAAAAAATATTAAAATAATGTAGATTGGATAGATATAAGATATAATGTACATAAGATATATTAAAATACGTAAAAAAAAATAAATAAGAGGTGATTTTATGAGTAAGAAAAAAAAGGTTATTCTATCTTCTATAATTATAATTATTTTGGCATGCTTATTTTTTGTAGGTAATATAGCGCAAGTAATTATTAATATTGAGTGGTTTAATACAATGGGTTACCTTTCAGTATACTTCACAAAAATACTCACGGTGTTAAAGCTTATGGTACCTGTTTTTATCCTTAGTTATATTGGTATATTATTATACTATAAGGGTATAAAAAAGAGTATTGCACATATGAAAAAAGTAGTAGAAGTAAATACAAAAAAGGATGTTATTGAAAATAAGATTTTTATAGCAAGTAATTTATTTGTTTCACTTGTATTTTCTTTTGCATTTTCATCCACATATTGGAATATGATTCTTCAATTCATAAATGCAGTTAGTTTTAATGTGAAAGACCCTATTTTTAATTTGGATGTGTCTTTTTATATTTTTAAACTTCCGTTAATTCAATCATTATATAGTTTCATAATGACATTATTAGTACTTTTAATTATTATAAAGGTAATGGTATTCTTTGTATTTAAAACAAAAAATACATTTAGCGCAGGTAAAACAGCAAATCCTTTCGATGATATTAAATCAACATTTAAGGAACTTAGTGTATTTGCAGGAAAACAAATTGCAATAATAGCTTCACTAATAGCATTTTTTCTTTCAATTGGATATTTAATAAATTCATTTAATTTAGTGTATAGCCCTAGTGGAGTTGCATATGGTGCAAGCTACACAGATATTCATGTAACACTACTATTTTATAAAATACTGATTGTGACTTGCATTGTTGCTGCAGTTGTAATATTTATAAATGTTTTAAAATCAAAGATTAAGCCCATAATAATTTCAGCTGCCGCCATAGTTTTAATAAGCTTTGTACAAGTGATATCAGCAGTTGTAGTTCAAAGCAGTATTGTAAAACCAAATCAAAAGGAACTTGAAAAACCATATATTCAGAATAATATTGATTTTACAAAGAAAGCATTTAATATAGAAAATATTACTACAACACCTTTTAATATAAAAAATGATTTGAAACAAGAGGATATTTCAAGTAATAAGAAGACAATAGATAACATTAAATTAAATTCATCTACGCAGGCACTTGAATTTTATAACCAAGTTCAAATATTAAGATATTACTATAGTTTTACCGATATAGATGTAGATAGATATAAAATAAACAATAAGTATAGTCAAGTACTAGTTGCGGCAAGGGAAATAGATTCAAAATCATTAGAGCCAATTACTTGGCAGAATACTCATATGATTTATACACATGGTTATGGTGTTGTAATGAGTAAGGTAAACGCTGTTACGACAGAGGGTCAACCTGATTTCGTAATAAAGGATATGCCAATAGCAAACAGTACAGATATTAAACTAACTAATCCAAGAATTTATTTTGGAGAAAAAACAAATGACTATGCATTAGTAAATACTAAGGTGAGCGAGTTTGATTATCCTCAAGGTGGAGCCGACAAAATAACAAATTATGTTGGAGAAGCTGGAATTAAAATGAATTTAGGTAATAAACTTTTGTTTGCAATAAATAAGGGAGAGTTAAATTTCCTATTATCAAGAGATATTAAGAGTACAAGTAAAATCCTCATTAACAGAAATATAGTTGAAAGGGCAAAGAGTATAGCTCCATTTTTAACTTATGACAAAGATCCCTATGTTGTTGTAAGCGGTGGGAAAATATACTATATAATTGACGCATACACAACATCATCTAAATATCCGTACTCGCAACCACAAAATGGGGTAAACTATATTAGAAATTCAGTTAAGGTTGTAATTGATGCTTATGATGGAAGTACAAATTTTTATATATCAGATTCAACTGATCCAATTGTGCAAACTTACGCAAAAACATTCCCGAAACTGTTTAAGGATATGTCGAAGGTTCCAGCTGACATTAAAGCACATTTTAGGTATCCATCTGATATATTTAGCATTCAAAGTGCAGTACTCAGCAAATACCATGTAACTGATGCTGGAGTGTTTTATAATGGGGAAGATTTTTGGGATGTTTCCAAGAATGCAACTGCGGTAGGTGCTGATGTTAAAACAACTATTCCGCCATACCTTGTAGAAAAATTACCAGGAATGGATAGTGAAGAGATGATACTTCAACAATATTTTAATGTAAAGGGAAAATATAACATGACAGCAATTTTAGGGGCTAGAATGGATGGTGAAAATTATGGTAAACTGTTCCTAAATAAATTCCCAGCATCGGAAACAACGGTTTACAGTCCATTCCAATTTAAGCAAAGGATAAGTCAGGATACTACAATTTCAGCGCAGCTTTCTTTATGGAATACAGGAGGATCTCAAGTACAATATGGAGACACTGTTATTTTGCCAATAAAGAATTCGTTACTTTATATTGAACCTGTCTATTTAAGAGCTAGCGGAAAAAACAGTATTCCTGAAATGAAAAAAATAATAATTTCATACGATAGCAAGTTACTGATGGTTGATAATATTGAAAGTGGACTAGAACAAATATTTAATTATAAGGCACCAAATGCAGTAGTTAAAACTGAAACAGGAACTACGACGACTGTTCCATTAACCCAAACTGAAACTAAATTAATTAAGCAGGCAAATGATTTATATACTAAAGCACTTGATGCTCAAAAAAGTTTGGATTGGGCAAAATATGGAGAATATATTAAGCAACTTGGTACTTTGTTAAAACAACTAAATAAATAATGAATAATAAATAAAAAACAGATGCAAAATTGCATCTGTTTTTTTTGTTTTATAAACAGTTAATTTAAAAATTACTTGAAAAGTAAATTCATGTAAAATGAATTATCAATTGAAAATGATAATTGCTAAATATTTGAATTAAAAGTGTTGATTTTAAACATGATTTGATCTATAATAATAATATTAAAGATTATCAATTGATTTCAATTTGAAAGGAATGAATAAAAATGAACAAGCAAAAATGCGCATTACTATCCATATTTTCTAATACTGCGTTAATACTTTTAAAAGTTATAGCTGGAATATTAATGGGCTCAGTTAGTGTTATTTCTGAAGCAATCCATTCGTCTATAGATCTTCTGGCAAGTATTATTGCCTTTTTCTCAATTAAGGTAGCCTCAAAAGCTGAGGATGATGGTCACCCATTTGGGCATGGTAAGTATGAAAATGTATCTGGATTCGTCGAGGCTTTATTAATTTTACTTGCTGCGGCGCTCATAATCTATCAAGCCATAAAAAGAATAATTGATGGTGGAGCCGTTGAAAATGTAGGTGTAGGTATATTTGTAATGATCATAGCGGCTGTAGTTAATTTTTGCATCTCGATGATTTTATTAAAAACAGCAAAAAAGACAGATTCTATTGCTTTAGAGGCAGATGCGATGCATCTTCTAACAGATGTGTATACCTCTATAGGAGTGTTTGTTGGACTTATATTATTGAAAATAACTAAAATACCAATTATAGATCCAATCACTGCTATATGTGTTTCGGTCTTAATAGTTAAAACTTCAATAACATTAATCAAAAAATCTTTAAATGATTTAGTAGATTCTAAACTTCCAGATGAGGATATTTCAAAAATATTAAATATCCTTGACTCCCATCTAGAAATAACTAGATATCATAGTTTAAAAACAAGAAAAAGCGGACCTACACGAGAAATTAATGTGAATGTCCATGTTTTCGCAAACGCATCGTTAGTTGATGCCCATATCCTCTCCGATAAAATTGAAGAGGAAATAAAAAATATATTTACTGGGGAGTCATATGTAATGATTCATCTAGAACCAGAAATTTCAAGTGAGGTAAGTGAGGTAAGTGGTCAACATGGGAAGCTAGTTTAGGAAGCTTAAATTATTTATATAACATTTTCTTTAATTATCTCTAAACTTAGTTCATGTTTATTCATCCTCTTTATCTCTGCTATTATCATTATAGTTGTTATTATAAATGCGATAAAGTCAGATGTTGGACCGGACATCCAAATTCCGTCTAATTTAAAGAAATGTGGCATCAAAAGTATCAACGGTAAAAGTACTATAATTTGCCTTAAAAGACTTAAAAATATAGAAATCTTAGCCTTTCCTACTGCCTGAAAATAATTTGTAAATACAACCTGTGAACCTATTAAGGGAAGCATTATAAGAAATATTCTTATTCCTCTAGAACCGAGATCTATAAGCCCTTTATCACTGTTGTTAAATATACTTATGATTTGAACTGAGAAAAGTTGAACGATCACAAATCCTACAATGGACATAAGGGTAGCTATAATAGCTGCATATTTTAAGGCTAATTTAACCCTCTTGTAACTTTTAGCACCGTAGTTATAACCTATAATTGGTTGTGCTCCTTGATTTAATCCAAAAATAGGCATCATAATCAGCATATTTATACTATTTATCAATGAAAAAGCACCTATTGCTATAGGACCACCATATTTTTTTAAACTCTTATTAAATGTTACAGTAATAAGACCAGCCGCCATTTGCATAATAAATGGAGACATTCCTATTTCTAATATTTCTTTCACAACTTTCATTTGTAACTTCATATTTTTTCTTCTTAATTTCAAGACACTTTTTCCTCTTAAAAAGTATAAAAGAACCCAAATAGAACACACAGCTTGAGAAATTATAGTAGCTAGTGCTGAACCAACTACTCCCATATGAAGACCGAAAATAAATATAGGATTTAATATAAAATTCAGTATAGCACCGATAAGCATTGTAACCATAGCCATAAGTGCATTACCTTCTGAACGTATAAATGGATTCATACCAAAACCTAAATTCTGAAGTATAACTCCTAGTAATATTATGAACCCGAATGGTTTAGCATAAGGCATTGTTGATGGGTCAGCTCCCAAAAGTACTAGTATTGGTTCTAGAAATATAAGGCCTATAATACTTACGACTATAGACATTATAACTACAAGTACAAAGGCATTTCCGAGTATCTTTTCTGCATCTTCTTTTTTATTCTGTCCGAGTTTAATAGAAACTACAGCAGCTCCACCTATTCCAACAAGCATTCCAAAGGCCATTATAACATTTGTAATTGGAAATGTTATAGCAACTCCTGATAGAGCAAGTGGGTCAGGAACACCCCTACCAATAAAAATTCTATCTACCACACTGTACAAAGCATTTACAAGCATTCCTATTATTGCAGGAATCGAAAATTTCCAAAGAAGGGATCCAACCTTCTCAGTCGCTAATTCATTTGAATTATCCATATAAAATACCACCTTTTAATTAATCTTCGCCCCAGAGTTTTTGAAGCACTTCTACTTGTGAAGAGGTAAGATCATATTTTTGTAATTTATTTAAAAGTCTTACTGACTTTGTTAACCAATATCTAATTCACAGTTCTTCATTACCCATAATTATATTTAGCCTCCTAAATGTTCCAAATGACATATTAGCATAAGGGTAAAGATAAATCAACTTATGTTTAATAAATAGATTAAATCAGCTTGTCTTGCTTCTTTCTTTGTATCCATAAAATATTAATAATAATTGGTTTAAGTTGGTTGGTTAGTACATAAACTGAAATGTAGATTTAAAAAGATCAATCATCAATTCTAAATTATTTTGTTATTTAAAGGGGCGGATATTATGGAAACAGAAGTAAAAAAATCAACGTTAGGGTTAATAAAAAAGCATAAGAAAATTGTTGTGGGTATTATAATTTCTATTTTAACTTTACTTGTTATATATTTTGGAATGGTGATATTTTTCATGAATCACTTTTATTTTGGTTCTGTAATAAACTGCATTAGTGTTTCATGTGAAAATGTGGAGGATGTAAATAAACAAATGAGAACTGAGATTAATACATATAGGTTAAATATAAAAGAAAGAGGCGGTAAAAACGAACAAATTAAAGCAAGTGAAATTGGTTTAAAGTATAATTCAGATGGTAAATTTAACGAACTAAAAAATAGACAGAATCCTTATAAATGGATTTCATCGTTCTTTAACATAGAAGATTCTAAAATGATTGAAGGAGTTAAATATGATAATAATCTATTAAAGAAGCGATTGGATAAGCTATTTTGTTTTAATAGCAATAATATAATTGAACCTAAAAATCCAAGCCTTAAGTATACAGGTAATGGTTATGTAATTGTACGTGAAGTAAGTGGTAACAAGGTTAATAAAGACATTTTATATAATAATGTGGCAGGTGCAATACTTAAGGAAAAAAATACAATAAGCCTTGAGTCAATCAATTGTTATGCTAAGCCGTTATATACTTTAAATTCTCCAAAAGTTATTGAAGCTAAAAATAAACTTAATAAATATGTATTTTCAAAAATCACATATACATTTGGAGGAAATAAGGAACTTTTAGATGGTTCTGAAATAAATAAGTGGCTTACAGTTGATAAGAAGTTTGAGGTCACATTTAATGAAAAAGAAGTTGAAAAATATATAGATGTACTTTCTCAAAGTTACAGTACAATTGGCAAGAACAGAAATTTTGTTACATCATCAGGAAACACAATAAAAATCGGTGGGGGTGATTATGGCTGGTCTATTAATAGTGTTAAAGAAACGCAAGCCTTGATTTCAATAATAAAAGAAGGAAAAACTATATCTAAAGAACCCGCATATATTCAAACTGCTTTAGCTCATGGCAAAAATGATATTGGCGATACCTATGTAGAAATAGATCTGAAAGCGCAGCATTTATGGTTTTATAAAAATGGGTCTCTGATAGTACAAGGTGATATTGTTACAGGTAATATAAGTTCTAATTATGGAACTCCCGATGGTATTTATAAGTTAAAATATAAAGAAAAAGATGCTATTCTTGTAGGTCAAGGATATGCTTCCCCTGTTGATTTTTGGATGCCATTTAATGGAGGTATAGGAATTCATGATGCGAGCTGGCGGAGTGTGTTTGGAGGAAAGATATATAAGTCAAATGGGTCCCATGGTTGTATAAATTCGCCATATTATTTAGCAAAAGCGATATTTGACAACATTGAGACGGGTAGTCCAGTTGTCTGTTATAGTTAGTAGGGAGAATTAAATCATAAAATAGGACCGCAACATATATTGCGATCCAGATTATAACTTGGTAAAACAGTGGACAATTTCTGTATACTAAACAAAAGCAATAATCGCCCACATGAGTATAAAGCTTATTATAATTGTCAAGTTATTGACAGTTCCTACAAACCTAGTATCATAGTCAAATTCCACTGAGTAAGGAATAACTGTAAAGCTTATTGGTAATATAAGACCAATTAGCATGGTTTTTTTGAACATTGGATCTAGGGGTACTAAATTATAAATAAGTATACCTACTCCAAATCCAATTATATATCTTAAAGCAATTATCTTGGCCATGTTTTTCAAATATGTCTTCTTAAAGGAAAAGCTTAGGTATAATCCAAGTGCCAATAATGCGAGAGGCATATTTGCTTTGGATAGAATTCCAGTAATTTGTATAATAGGCTTGGGAATGCTAAGGCCCAAAAGATTAATCGCTAAAGTAATAATGTACGTAAGAAAAGGTATTGAGTGCATAGTTTTCGCGAAAATATTTTTGTAGCTTACTTCACCTTTACTACTTGAATAAATGCTTGCAATTATATAACAAACAGCGAAAACAATGAAGGAATTACCCATATCAAACATACCAAAGTATTTGAGCCCTGACCTTCCCCATATTGACTCTACTATAGGATATGCGAAAAGACCAACATTGAAGGAAGGGACTAGCATTGTTAACATTCCTTTTTCTCGCCTTGATTCTCCTTTGAATACAATGAGGGCCACTACTGCCATAATTAATCCAAATACAAAACTAATTACAGGGACAAGCAGTAGGCTTTTGTCTATAGTCATTGTACTAAAAACATTTATTACAATGGAGGGAAGAGTGACATTAAAAATCAATCTGGAAATAACTTCTCCATCGCTTTCCTTTAAAATATTTACTTTTTTTAGGAAATATCCGAGTAAAATAATACTTAATGACATAAGAAACTGTGAGTTAATAGTGTTCATTTATTGTCTCCTTGTGTATATAGTCTAATCATAATAATTCGATGTCTTCATGTTTAGCAAATTCATCTAGAATATCTTCAACTAAGGCATGCTGTAAATTTCTAAAATTTCTTGCCTTGCAAATAAGCCTTAAGTTTAAACAAACACTTCCGGATTCCATGGAAGTATAGACTGTGTGTGAAAGATTTTCGTAATAAATAGGAAGAGTTTTTGATGCTATGCTTAGTGAATCTTTTGCTTCCCGCTCTATATCTCCTACTTTATCATCAGCAATAGACATTAATATATTTTTAGCTTCTCTCCAATTACTTGTAAGTGTAAGGTTTATTTTAAGCTCATTCCAAGTAAAAGGGAATGCGTTAGTTTCATTTATAAGGTCTTCAGTGAGTATTTGTATATTTGGTATATGAGTAATTCTCCCAGTACTTTGTCCGTATGTTCTATTGTCATTTTCCATGACCTCAATTATAGTAGTATAAAACCAATCTATAGCTACGACGTCGCCAAGACTCTCTCCAATCTTTATTCTATCACCAAGTTTAAAGGGCTTGTGAGTATTAATTATAAGCCATCCCAAAAAACTTGCTACAAGATCACGAAAGGCAAAGGCAAGTCCAGCAGAGAATATCCCTAAAAATGTAAATATATCCTTAGACTCATACATCCATATTGGTATAATAGCTACAGCAGTTAAGATATTTACGGATAGTGTAGACGTTTTTTTATATTTTATTGTATTAAGTGAATCAAAATTTGATTTATTAATAAATGAACATATACTTTTCTTTAACAAATGAAACATCATTATTATAAATATTGTTATTATGATTTTTATCAATACACCGACTGTTTCAAATTTTAAACCTAAATCTAACAAAAATTTAATCACTTATTTTATACCCCTTTATAGTATATTTAAACTATATGTATTAGCATATAGTTTAAATAGTATAGAGCAAAACAGAATATATGTCAATGACAGTATTTGAAAAATGTGATATAATATTAGCTTATACGCTAAAATATTGTCTTGTAAAATGATATACAACAAACTGTTTTTTATAATAAATTTGTAATAAATAAAAGTAATGGAGAGATGAAAGTTGAAAAACAAAAGATTTTTTATTCTGATTGTATTATTTCTAGTATCTTCTATGAGTTTAAATGTTTTTGCTGCGACTGGTAGTGAGAGCACTACAAATGTGCCAACAATATATGGGAAAGCAGCTATCACTGTTGATGTTGCAACTGGCGAGATAATTTATGCGAAAGATGTGGACAAGCAAATGTACCCAGCAAGTATGACAAAGCTGATAACTGCACTACTTCTCGCTGAGAACAGGGTAAAAACTGATAAAATAAAATACACGCAAAGTGCAAAAATTCAGCCAGCGGATTCATTAAATGTTAATCTTCATTCAATTGGACTTAATGAGACCATGTCAAGTGCAGATGTAATGGATGGTTTGTTATTATTTTCAGCAAATGACACTGCATATATGATTGCAGATAATATTTCAGGGAATTCTACAAATTTTATGAAAATGATGAATGATAAGGCAGCTAAATTACAGATGACTAAAACTCATTTTGTAACTCCTAACGGTCTTCATGATCCAGATCATTATACTACGCCTTATGATATGAGCATATTGGCTAGATTTGCATTTTTAAATCCTTGGGTAAAAGAGTCAATGAATAAAAAGCAAAGTACTTTATCAACATCAAAAGGTACAACATTTAAAATTGAGAACAGCAATAAACTTCTTGGTGTTAATGGTTGTATTGGTGGAAAAACGGGGTATACTTCAAAGGCAGGGAGATGTCTTGTAGCTTTTTATGAAAGAAATGGTAGAGAAATTATGGGCGTTGTTATGGGCTCAGTTATGGATGCAAGTGACACTTATGTTTTCAATGATATGGAAAAAATTATCAACTATAGTTATACTTTGCAAAGGACGGTGTTACACGCAAACAATTCCGTTGTGAAAACAGAAACATTAAAATATAAACCGCTTAAATTTTTTGGCCCAGAAAAAACTGTAAGTGTACCACTAGTAGTTAAAGAGGATGTTAGTTATTACAAGAATGATGCAAATGAAAAAGACTTGAAGGAAAATATAAACTTATCTGATATCACTGTTTCTAGTCTTAAAGGAAACGAGAGCATTGGAACCTTGAGATTAACACAAAAGGGAAAAGTAAAAACTTATAAGCTTTATTCAGCAGTTTCTAGCGGAGCTTTAACAAAGAATGATATGCCTATATATCTTATGGCGGCGGGAATATTAGCTTTAGTTTTAGTAGGAATAGCGCTTATAATAAGAACAAATTATTTGAAGAAAAGAAAAAGAAGGAGAAAAATAAAATATTAATAATATTTTAGGGGGATAAGAATGAAGAAATTGGGTTGGCGTTTTAAATTTTCTGTGTTATTGATATTTTTATCAATAGTATTATATTCTTTTCACTATTTTCTTTTTAGAGACACACATCTTATTTTATTGTATTTTATAGGAGATTTGGCATTTATACCTATTCAAGTTTTATTAGTATCCTTAGTTATTGATAGAGTTATTAAGCAAAGAGAAACGGAAGCTTTAATAGAAAAGCTAAATTTAATAATAGGCGTGTTTTTTAATGAAGTTGGTACTAGCACGTTAAAATACTTTACGGCGATTGATTCAAACGTTAAGGAGATTGCAAATTTTCTCATAGTTGATCCAAGTTGGGAAGATAGAGATTTCAAAAAAGCATTAGAAAAATGTAAAAATTATGATTATGAAATTGAGTTCTACAAAGTTGACTTGGAAGAAATGAATAAATTCCTTTTAAGTAAAAGAGGATTTTTATTGAGACTATTAGAAAATCCAAATCTATTGGAGCATGAAACTTTTACTCATTTATTAACGGCAGTTTTTCATTTGCAAGATGAGTTGTCTTCAAGAAATTTAGCAGAACTACGTGAGGATGAAAAAGAACATATAAAAAATGATATAAAAAGGGTATACCGGGCAAGTGTAAGCCAATGGGTTATGTATATTAAGCATTTGAAAAATACTTTTCCGTACTTATTTGTTACAGCAATGTCAAATAATCCTTTTGATAATTGAGGTATGCACTAATGATTTTTATATAAAAAAAGAACTGTTTATATATAAACAGTTCTTTTAAAGATTTATATTAAATTTATATTAATTAAAGGGGGGCTCTAATTAAAAAATTAATTACTCTCTATGATATATATAATAACAATTATATGTGTCATTATAGTGACATTATTAAGAATTAATTGTAAATTTAAAAAAGAATATATTAATATATGATAAGGGGAGAGTGTATTATGAAATACTTAATAATTGGTACTGGTGGTACAGGGGGTTGTATAGGAGGATATTTAGCAAGTAGTGGAAAAGATGTTGCATTTATAGCAAGAGGGAATCATTTAAAGGCTATAAAGGAAAATGGACTTATTGTTCACTCAACGCTAAAGGGTGAAATAAATCTAGAAAATGTTAAAGTATTTGATGGCGACCAGGAATTTGGTAAGTTTGATGTGATTTTTTTATGTGTTAAAGGATACTCATTAAATGAGACTATTTCTACCATAAAAAAGGCTTCCCATGCAAAAACAATTATAATTCCAATTTTGAATGCATTAAATGCTGGAGAACAGTTATCCGAGGCTTTGCCTGGTATAACTGTTCTTGATGGTTGTATTTATGTTGGGGGATATATATCAGCTCCTGGGGAGATTACACAGACAATTAAGATTTTTAGAGTTGTTTTTGGAGCAAGAGAAAATACAAAGGTGGATATTGATGTATTGTATAAAGTACAATTAGACCTTGAGGAATCGGGAATAGATGGAATTATTTCAGATAATATAAGATGTGACATATTTAAAAAAATCTCATTTACATCTGCATATGCGGCGACTGGAGCGTATTATGATGCTGCAGCTGGTGAATTTCAAAAGGACGGAGAATGCAGAAAGATGTTTATATTGTTACTTAAGGAATTACAAAAGGTTGCAATTGCATTAAATATTAAATTGGACACAGATTTTATAGACGAAAATCTTGTAATTTTAAGTGGATTTAGTTCAGATACAACGGCTTCAATGCAAAAGGATATTAAGACAGGTAAAAGCAGTGAAAAGGATGAACTTATCTTTAATATTGTAAATATTGCAGAAAAGTATGGTATTGGTGTTCCAAATTACAAGAAAATAGCAAACCATTTTGGGTATATTAAAAGCTCTAGGATGTTTATACAAAGAAAAGAACTGATGTAATTACATCAGTTCTCTTTCATAAGAGAATTGACTCAAAAATATTATTGTTTAGATAATGGAAGACCTGGCGTAGATCCTATTTTACTCTTCAAAATGCTGTTTATTGATACCTATTTGGAATAAAATCTGAGCGACAACTTGTAAAGGAAATTGAAGTAAATGTAGCTTATAGATGGTTTTTAGGACTAAGCCTTACTGATGTTATTCCAGATCATTCAACAATTAGCCAAAATAGACGTAGACGATTTAAAGGAACTGACGTGTTCCAAAAATATTTGACGAAGTCGTATTTAAGGCTATAAATCTTAAGATGGTAACTGGTAAAATACTTTACACAGATTCTACACACCTAAAAGCAAATGCTAATAAGCGAAAGCTTGTGAAAATTGAAGTTGAAAAACACCTAAAGAATATGTAGCTGATCTTAATAAAGCTGTAGAGGAAGATAGAATAAATCACGGTAAAAGACCTTTGAAAGTGAAAGAACCTGTTACCATAATAAAAGAAATTAAAGTTAGCACAACTGACCCCGACAGCGGATATATGATGAGAGATGGCAAGCCGGAAGGCTTCTCCTATTTAGATCACAGAACTGTGGACAGTAAACACAATATAATTACTGATGTTTATGTTACTCCTGGAAATATAAATGATGTTGATCCTTATATCGATAGATTGGATGTGCAAATAAAAAAATTTAATTTTAATACAAAATATGTAAATAGAACTCAATGTTTTTCTGATAAAAGTAAGGTTAAAACTGTTAGAAGACATGTTTGGGAAATGTATAAAGAAGATGTTGTAAAGTTTACCAAAACGGATAAGGGTAGAAATATATATATAGAAGAAGGAAAGAAACTATAGAGCGAAGCTTCGCAGATTCTAAACAACTGCATGGGCTTCGCTATTGCCATATGCGCGGATTAGAAAATGTGCAAGAGCAGTGTCTGCTTACAGCAGCAGTGCAAAATATGAAAAAGATAGCTAGCCTACTATCTTCCATGTTTTTTTATTTTATAACTAAAGAACTGATGTAATTACATCAGTTCTTTTAAAGTTTTATATTAAATTTATATTAATTAAAGGGGGACTCTAATTAAAAAAATCAATTACTTACTTTCTATATCTTTATTATAACAACTATTTGTGTCATTATAGTGACGAAACTAAGAACTAATTGTAAATTTAATAGAAAACAAACATAAAACCGGATAATAATCCAAAGTTTTCTAAAAAAAATTGTATTTGAGCAGTAATATCATAAAAAACATGGTGAACCTGATTAATAATTCTTGCCTTGTTTTTTATAAAAGCTTTTTAGCAAATTCCATATTATCAAATTTATGTTCCTTTATATGATTTAGTGAATCAGTTAAATAAGTCCTGTGATGTTCTATGGTCTTAGAGAAAGTTTGGATAAACTCAACTATATCTTCTTTGTTATCATGATCATTATATAAATATCTTCCAACTAAATAAAACCTAATAAATGAAGACCTTACTAAAAGCATAATGTATCCATCAAACATTGATTCTGATTCATTAAATGGAAACATGTAGTTATACATGAAATTAACTAAATAATTTTCGAAAATATAGCTATTATTATTCATAAAATTTTCAGTATAATTTTCAAATGCTTTTGTGTAAAGCTCGGAATGTTTACTAATATCTTCTTCTTTATCAAATTTGAATCCAGCTATAATTTGCTTAGTATATTCCTTAAAAGAAAGACTATCCACTTCTTTAGATACTTTTAAAAAACCTAGCATTGTTTTGAAAAAATCTACTTGAATAATATAACTTGGCCCTTTTTTTTCATATGAATCGTTAACTGAATTTATATTATATTGTTTAATAAATGTTGGTACATTATTATACTTATGTTTAAGTTCTTTTTCTAATGCATTTATAAAATCACCTAATATATAAAGTCTTTGGCTTAGGTCGAATTTCCTATTTTGAATTATTTTAATACTAAGGTCTCTAATTTCTTTAAAATACTTTACTGGTGAGTTATTATATTCTGTAGATGTAGTTTCAATATCACTTGATATTATATGTTTTCCTAAAATTTCTTCACTTTCCTTAAAACTAATTCCTTCTTCTTTTAATAAAAGAATTCTTGCGGCTTCTGGACAGGCTACATCAAGGGACATTTCGTAATGCCTATCTACCATATTTGTTATTCTAGGAAAAGATGTGCAAACATTTGAAAGATATTCTTCTCCAATTTTCGAATAAATCATACAATAATTTGCTTCATCTAGAAAAGCACATCTTTTCCCGCTTTTTAATTTTACTTTTCCATAATCTACATCGGGACTTAGGTATTCATCATTATTATGTACATTTTTTTGAAACATGCGTTTCATTTCTTTGTCTTGAACTTTATAATACTGCCGAAAGGTTGTCTTATCAATATCTATATCCCAACCAATACAACAACTGTCTTTACATTCTCCACCAATGCATTCAAATTCTTTAAGATATGTCGGATACCTTAGTTTTATAGTTTTCTCCATTGTCTACTTCCTTTACATATAAATTATTTTAAGTTTTATATTCTATATTCATTTTACTATAGTATCTTAAGTTTGTCAGATGTCTATTCATGCCAACTTATGCATAAATGATTTTTATGAAGATTTATATTAAATTTCCATATCTAAACTATGTAAGTAATAGTATAATAAAGGAAATATTGTGATTGACTTTTGAAAGATATGGCAACTTAAATACTGATTAAATCGTCTTGGGGGTGTTGATTTGAAAATAAATATTAGAGAATGTACAATGCTAGACTACATGGATATAGCTCTACTTAATAAAAATGAAATGGGGTATGAATATCCGGCTTCAGATACAAAAAAGAAATTAGAACAATTACTAAATGATAGTAACCATAAAATATATGTAGCTATAGCTTACGATAAGGTAGTAGGATATGTTCACGCAAATAATCATGATTTGCTATATGCACCGCATTTGAAGAATATTATGGGTATTGCTGTAGCATCTGATTTCAAAAAAAATGGTATTGGAAAAATGCTCATGAATGAAGTTGAAGAATGGGCATGGGATACAGGTGCATATGGCGTCCGATTGGTGTCAGGATTAGCGAGAACTGGAGCACACGCATTTTATGTGTCTTGTGGATATGGTGGAATAAAAGATCAGAAAAACTTCAAGAAAATGTTTTAAATAAAGATTATTTATATTTTATGGGGTGATGAAATGGATAAAATTATTTTATTATGTGAGAAAATATGTAGTGGAAAGAGTACATATGTAAAGAAAATGAAAATAAGATATAATGCGGTTATTTTATCTTGTGATGAATTGATGTTGGGATTGTTTGAAGAACAATTGGGAAATAACCATAGAATTATTTTACAAAAGGTTCAAAACTATCTTTATCAGTTAGCTGAACAAATTGTATCAGCAAATACTAATGTGATATTAGACTTTGGTTTTTGGACTCAATTTGAAAGACAGCAAGTCAAATTATATTATGCAAACAAAAGGATTAAAACGGAACTACATTATGTCAGAGTATTACAAGAGATATGGTTGTATAACATCGAAAAACGAAATAAAAATCTAAAAATGGGAAAAAAAGTTATTACATTAATGAAAATATGAAATAACTTTTTTCAAAACAGTTTCAAGAGCCAGACAGTAATGAAATAGATATATTGTTCGATAATAATAAGTTAGTTTAATTCTCGCCATTATCATTTTTATGTCTGGATATATTACCTAAAGCCACAATAACTAAAAAAACTAATATAGAGATTGTGATTACTATAAGTGTGGTTCCAATGTTTGAAAAAAGTGGATTATTATCTTTGAAAAATACTGTTAGGACAATCCCTGATATTAAAAGAAAAACAGAGACAAAGATACCACCTATTACATACTTGGAATTTTCATTTTTATAGTTAACGCCTAAATAGGATCCTGACTTTATTGTCCCGATAAGATAATATACCATACAGATAGTAATAATTATTAACACATTTAAAGGATAAGCTAGCCAACTAATTCCTATCTCGCGAAGTCCAATATCTATAAAAAGTAGATAGAACATTGCCATAAAACAGTTATTCCCTATTTTATTTCTTCTTTGGATTTGCATTTCATCCAGTTTCTCATTTTTATACATTGCTATCATCCTCCCCAAAAATTTGATCTAATGTTTTACCAAGTACTTTGCATATGTCTCTACATAATTGTATTGATGGATTATAGCCACCATTTTCAATTAAAAGTTAAGAAAGAGGGAAGAGGCAATTGAAATTATGGAAAAGAAATTTATATGTATGCTGGTTTGGAACCTTTGTTACAGCGATAGGCATGAGTCAAATAGCTCCTATTATGCCTCTTTATATAAGACAGTTAGGAATCCAAAATATATCTGCAATCGAGCAGATATCAGGAATTGCTTTTGGAGCAACATTCATTGTATCCGCAATATTTTCACCAATATGGGGATACGCAGCAGACAAGTTTGGACGTAAACCTATGCTACTGCGTGCAAGCCTCGGGATGGCTATTGTAATTGGAAGTATGGGGCTTGCACAAAATGTATATCAATTGATCGGACTTCGAATACTTCAAGGAGTTATAACAGGGTATACTACAGCTTGTATTACACTTATAGCAACTCAAACAGAAAGAGAACATGCAGGGTGGGCTTTGGGGGTGCTTTCAACAGCCTCTGTTACAGGGTCACTTCTTGGGCCATTATTTGGTGGATATATGGATGAGATTTTAGGTCTAAAGTTTGCATTTTTTTTAACTGGAGGATTAATGTTAGTTGCATTCATTGCAACCTTACTATTTGTTAAAGAGGAGTTTGTACGAGAAGAGAAAAAGATTTTAAGTATGAAAGAAGTATGGAATCAGTTACCTAATTCTAGTCTTATTGTAACTATGTTTGTAACTTCGTTTGTATTGCAACTTGCATATTATTCTATTGAGCCTATAATAACTGTATATATAACTCAGTTATCAACTAATGTGGCTCATATTGCATTTATTTCTGGTATGGTTTTTTCAGCTTCTGGACTTGCATCTATAATAGCAGCTCCTAGGCTCGGAAAGTTGTCAGATAAGATTGGACCACAGAAAGTAATGCTTGTAGCACTTATAGTAGCAGGAGTGTTATTTATACCTCAAGCCTTTGTAAAAAATTCATGGCAATTAATGGCATTAAGATTTTTACTTGGATTTGCAACGGCGGGTCTTGCGCCATCAATTAATACACTGCTTAAAAAGATAACTCCAGATGTTCTTACAGGTAGAATATTTGGTTTTAATATGTCTGCATTTTATCTGGGAACCTTTGCTGGATCTGTGTTTGGTGGACAAATAGCAGCGCGTCTAGGTTTAATATATGTATTTTTTATAACAAGCGGGTTGCTCCTTTCAAATGCAATTTGGGTTTATTTTAAAGTGTATAAGAAAGTAAATGTTTTACAAAATCTAAGTGAATAAAGGGAAAATAAAAATGGAAGATTTAAAGTCAATAAAAGAAAAAGAATATATTAATGCTCAGAGGACAGCTCTTGTAGTTATTGATTTACAAATGGGTATTGCTAATAAAGAACGTCCAGCTTCACCTTTTACATATGACCAGGTTATAAAGAATGCAAGTAGTTTAGTTAAAACATTTACTGAAAAGGGGGCGTTTGTAGTTCTTGTAAAAGTTTCATCACTAGATGGAAAAGATATGTTAAAGCCAAATACAGATGTTGTTATAAAAACTAATTTATCATCTTTACCAAAGGGCTTTGATAGTTTTGTACCTGAACTCTCAAATGTTAAAAATGCACATCATATTATTAAAAGACAATGGGGAGCGTTTTATGGTACTGATCTTGATTTGCAACTAAGGCGTCGTGGGATTGACACTATTGTATTATGCGGTGTTTCAACTAACATTGGTGTAGACACTACAGCAAGAGAAGCTTTTCAACATGGATATAACCAGATTTTTTCAACTGATGCAATGACAGCTTCTACAAAAGAAGAACATGACTTTGAATGCAAGTATATCTTTCCTAGGATTGGAAAGCTTAGAACTACGCAGGAAATAGTTTCATTAATAAGATAAAATCAGTTCTTTTTATAGTCGCCTAATAGCCTGACAGGTTACTTTAAAAAACGCTAATGTATAAACTTTTAACCAAAAGAAGAACTGATTATGTTATATCAGTTCTTCTTTTGGTTATGTTAAATTTATATTTAATTAAAGGGGGCTCTAATTAAAAAAAATTAATTACTTTCTATGTACTTATAATAACAATTGATTGTGTCATTATAGTGGCAAGAGTAAGAATTAATTGTAAATAGTTTAATGTATATTTTGTACTACTAAGAAAGACAAGTGTATGGTTTTCAGACACTTTTGCAAGTCTGATTGTAGACAAACTTTCTGGTTGGAATTATATTGTAATTATGGGAGGTGCTTAACTTGGTAAATGAAAATTTGACCAAGGGATATAACTTAAAAATAAATTTTTGAATGGAGGGTGTTAAAATTAAATTCAATTTTGATCAAACTATCGATGTAGAAAAAATGAATGCTTATATGGTTGGTACTGGACTTGCATCACTGACTGCTGCAATATTTTTAATTAGAGATGGTAATTTTCCAGGAAAAAATATTCATATATATGAACAATTAGGCGTTATAGGTTGAAGCATGTCAATGTTAATGAAATAATTTTGAAACATAAAATATAGGGAGGTACCAATAATGAATAGTTTTATAAAGGATCCAAATGATATTAAAAAATATTGTAGTAAACCAACAACTTTTTACGATGCGCAGATGCTTACGGCTTATTGGGAAACAAAGCCTGAGATTATTGCACGGTTACTCCCAGCACCTCTAAAGCCAGCTAAAAGACCTTTAGTAAGTGCTTTTGTAGCAAATTATCCTAGAACAAATTTTTGCGCCGCATATAAGGAAACAGCTTTACTTATATTAGCAGATTACAATGGTCAAATCGGAACCTATTGTATTTCAATGCAGGTAAGTGACGGCATGGCTATGGCACTTGGCAGAGAAATTTATGGGTTTCCAAAGAAACTGGCAGAAATTGAACTTAAGAGAGAAGGAGATACGGTTAATGGAAGTGTATCCCGAAATGGAATAGAATTCTTTAGTTTAAAAGCAAATCTTAATGGAAAATTCAATGATATAGACGGCAAGAAAATAATTGGTGATAATTATGGAAATATATTACCTATATATAACTTCAAATATTCTAAGTCGCCAGATGGCAGTGGATTCGACTTAAAACCACGACTTATAGAGCAAGGGGAAACCATGGATAACACACTATTTGAAAATGGAGAAGTTGAGATGAATCTTAAGGATTCACCACATGACCCTTGGGCAGAATTAGAAGTCGTGAAGATGTTAGGTTGCACATACACTGAAGGAACCACAGTACTTTTAAGGGGTAAAGTCTTGGAAGAAGTAGATCCAATGGCATTTATACCTTATTCCAATACAAGATGGGACTGGTGGGAAGACTCTTTATAATATTAAATTAAGTTATTATTATGCCAAAGAGGTTAAAAATATTGGTTATTTTTAAGAAGGATTTTAAGGAGGCTTTGTATTATGAAGGACTTTAAAGGCAAAGTAGCAGTTATTACAGGTGGAGCAAATGGAATAGGCCTAGCAATTGCTAAGGAATGTGCAAAAAGATCAATTAAGATAGTTATAGCAGATATTGATGGAAGTGACTTAAAAAGAGCGGAAAAGCAACTTAAGGCAGAAGGTGCAGATGTATTAGCCGTCGAAATGGATGTCATGAAATTTGAAGACATGGAGATGCTTGCGAAGATAGCTCTTGAAAGATTCCATCATATAGATTTATTGTTTAATAATGCGGGAGTTGTAGTTGCAGGACCAGCTTGGTTACTATCTTTAAACGACTGGGAATGGATTATGAAAGCTAATGTTTGGGGCGCTATACATGGAGAAAAAGTATTTATTCCAATAATGCTAAAACAGGATACTGAGTGCTATATTGTCAATACTTCTTCTGTAGCTGGGCTTTTGGATCTGAATGGGATGTCAGCATACCATACTTCGAAATTTGCAACAGTTGGTCTTTCTGAATCTACTTATTTAGATCTTCAGTGTCAAACAGATAAAATAAAAATGTCTGTGTTCTGTCCAGGATTTATTCAGACAGATCTTGATAATTGTGAAAGGCACAGACCAAAGAAATATGCAAATGACATGAGTCAACCTTATTATCAAAGTGATTTGTATAAAGAAGAAGAGGGCCAGAAACATAAGGTTATTAAAGGTGGAATTCCAATTGATACAATTGGAGATACTATATTTAAGGCAATTGAGGAAGAAAGATTTTATATTCTAACACATCCAGAGTTAAATCCACTTATAGGTCTGAGGGTTAAAAATATGTTTGAAGGTGGAAGACCATCTATGGATGTGATAAAAGGCGTTAAGTAATTTTAAAACAATAATATGATATGAAATAGGTACCAGGATATAATTTCCTGGTACCTATTTTAAGTATGCACGAAACTAAAATATATATTAGTTAATAGGCATAACTCAAAGCACTGTTTTTAGGTTATAATAGATTATAAAATAATAAAACATACCTTGAAAATATTCATTACTAATATTAAATTAGAAGGTAGCAGTTAGTTTTTTAATGTGAATTTTATAAAAAATAAAAAAGAAGAAGGTAAAAATATGAAAAATGATGTAAATAAAAACATGGAAATAATGAAAAAAATTATTGAAGAAAAGAAAGCAAAATCTTCACAGCAAAAAAATACTAGGAGACCACCAATATACGGACCACAAAGCTCAGGAGCAGGAAATGGTGGAGGTTTAGTTGGTAAATAATTTATAAGTAAGTTAACTTAATAGAATACACAAATGAAAAACCCCCTTAATTTTAGGAGAATAAAACTACGATTAAGGGGGTTTTTATCTATGTGATTCAATTTGGAAGCAAAAATTCAATTATCAACAATAATATAGATTAAAGGCTATTAATAATATATTTTAAATATGGTATAATTAATGACTGTTTGTGTAAAATTATGTGAAATTATATTTTTTATAGTAAACTCCGAAGAAAATAGATCCTAATTTGTGGAAAAATTACAAGAATATAAAGCTGAATTATAAAATCTTAACACAATCTTTATACGATTGGGTGTATCTTTATACTAATTTAGCATAAAATATATATTGAATTTGATATAATGTTTTAACTATCAAGTGCGTGAATAATATAATGAGATTATAGTTAGTAATTATTAAGATTAGTATGGAAGTACGAGTGGTTAATAAATAAGATTATAATAAGGGGTGTGATTTTTTTATGGAGAAGGTTTTAAATGCAATTCGTGAGTTTTATAAAGAAAATGGATATGATTATGTAAAGCCAATATATATAAATAGTTTAGTTGAAATTACAAAAGATGAAACATTAAAAATAGTAGAAGCACTTAAGGTTAAGGGTTATATAGTTGAGATAAGCTGGAAAGATGGAAACAAATGTGAATTTTATTTAAATGATCTTGGTAAACAAAAAATATTACACATATAATTTAACTATAATTATAGTTAAATTATATGTAATAAATATTGTAGTGTTAAAATTATGGAGGTGGGTTTGTGTTTTCTAAAATTAGAGAACTATTAATAGGTAAGACACTTAAAACAGAAGAGTTAGAGGGAGAAAAGTTAAATATTTTTTGGGGATTGCCTATATTATCTAGTGATGCTATTTCTTCCGTTGCGTATGCAGGGGAAGAAATTTTATATGTATTAATTGGAGTTATAGGTCTTATGGCATACAGATATATGTTTTATGCCGCAGTAGCTGTTATTTTATTATTAATTTTACTTGTTTTATCTTATCGGCAGACAATTGATGCATATCCAAATGGTGGTGGCTCATATATAGTTGCACAGGATAATCTGGGCATAAAACCTGGACTTATTGCTGGTGCATCACTTACTGTTGATTATATACTTACAGTTGCTGTTAGTATATGTGCTGGAACCGCTGCAATAACTTCGGCTATTCCATCACTACTTAATCATAAAGTAGCTATAGCTCTTGTAATGCTAATAATTTTAACAATTGGTAATTTAAGAGGAACGAAGGAATCATCTAAAATATTTGGAGTTCCAACATATTTGTTTATTGTTTCTTGTATAGTTCTTATTATAACTGGTGTTATAAGGCATTATGTTTTTGGATATTTACCAGCACAAATGTATTCAATTCCAAAGCAAATAGGTGACATAACATTATTCCTATTTCTTAGGGCATTTGCTTCAGGTTGTACTGCATTATCAGGGGTTGAAGCGGTAAGTAATGGGATTCCTAATTTTAAAGAACCATCTCAAAAAAATGCAAAAGCTGTTTTAGTTTTACTTGCTTGTTTAGTTCTTTTTATTTTTGGTGGGTTATCTTTTTTAGCAACAATTTATCATCCAGTACCTGTTGCAGATGTGACTGTATTTGCTCAAATTGCTCAGCAAGTTTTTGGAAAAGGTATAATGTTTTATATTATTCAAGTTACCACTGCATTTGTTTTAGTAATGGCTGCAAATACAGCTTATGCAGGTCTACCATTGCTACTTTCTTTAATGGCACAAGATGGATATGTTCCAAGGCAATTTTCACAAAGGGGAAAGAGGCTCAGTTTTTCAAATGGAATAATAGTACTTGCAGTGGCAGCTGGTATTTTAATTATTGTGTTTAAAGGGGATACTCATTTGCTTTTGCCATTATATGCGGTAGGTGTATTTTTATCTTTTACACTCTCGCAAGTTGGAATGTTCCTAAAGTGGACAAGGAGCAAAGAAGAAGGCTTTAAACATAAGGCAGTTATAAATGGATTAGGTGCTATTGTAACTTTTATTACAGTAATACTTATAGGTATTACAAAGTTTGTTCATGGTGCTTGGTTAGTTTTTATTATAATACCCGTACTTGTATACAGTATGGGAAAGATAAAAAATCATTATAATAAAGTAGTAAAAGAAATTAAATTATCTAATGATGAAAGGCCTAATATTGGAATAAAGACAAATAACGATCAACATGTAATAATACTTTTAGGTACGTTAAATAAGACTTTTTTAAAGTCATTAAACTGTGCTAGATGCTTATCTAACAATGTAGTTGCATTTCATGTATCGACTGATCCCGCAGCTACTGAAAAACTAAAAGTAAAATGGAAAGAATATAATCCGGGAATTCCATTAATAATCGAACACTCTGCATACAGAGACATTATAGAACCATTAATGAACTTTATAGAGTCTGAGGATCGTGCATCAAAACATGGAGAAACAGTAACAGTAGTAATATCACAATTTGTTATTACTAAGTGGTGGCATAACTTACTTCATAACCAAACAGGATATTTTGTAAAAAGCATGTTATATAAAAATAGAAATGTTGCAGTCCTCACTGTACCGTATATAATAAAAGAGTGAATACTCAAAAATCCTTAGTCTAGGCTAAGGATTTTTTAAAGTAAAGGCATTAAATATATTGGGAGAGGGATGGAAGATTTGAAAAAGGGTGAATTTGACGAGAAGGTTTTTAAAACTTTTAGTGAACATAAATATAATGGGTATGAAGAAATTAAACGTATATTTACCAATGCACTTGAAACCATAGTAATTATGACTTTATTCACTATGTTATCTCTGATATTTAGAAAAATTGGATTTCATGAGTCAAATGTAATAATAGTATTTATTTTAGGGGTACTGTTTGTAGCAAGAAACACTGAGGGATATGTTTATGGTATTTTGGCTGCAATAATTGGAGTGTTAGCATTTAATTATTTCTTTACTATACCATATTATAGTTTTTTAGTTTACAGATCAGATTACCCAGTAACTTTTGTTGTTATGTTAATAGCCGCAATTATTACAAGTACTCTAACTTCAAGAGTTAAAACACAAGTCAAGATATCTTTTGTACGCGAAAACAGGATGCGGATTTTATATAAAATTAACAATTTATTGCTTACAGGAAAAGATAAAAGACAAGTAGTGGAATCCTGTGGTAATAATTTAATTGATATGTTTAACAGAACTATTATGATAGCCATTGTAGACAATAAAAACATTTTACAAAAACCAAATATTTATCTATTTAATGATAAATATAATAAAAATATATTTGAGTCAGGTATTGAGGTAGAAGGAGCGCAAAGATGTTTTAAAACAGGTAAATCAGTAGGGATTGAAGCTGAAATTCCAATAGCTAGTGTTGGATACTATCATCCAATTACGGGGCAAAACAAAATACTTGGAATTATTGGGATAGCATGTTTCGAAAAAAATGCTTTATCAGAAAATGAAAAAATTCTTCTGCAGTCTGTTTCTACACAAATGGCCTTAGCTATTGAAAGAGAAGATTTATATGAAAAGAAAAGACAGATAAATGTAGAGAAAGATAGAGAAAGGCTTCGTGGCAATCTTTTGAGGTCAATATCACATGATTTAAGAACTCCACTAGCTGGAATATTAGGATCTGTTTCTACCATTAGTGACAATTATGATGTGCTTGATAATGATACAAAAAAAGAACTTATACAAAATATTTATGAAGATACAAGCTGGCTAGTACATTCAGTTGAAAATATATTAAGTATGACGAGACTCGATGAAGGTAGGCTTGAAATTAAAAAAGATGTGGAGATTGTTGAAGAAATTATTTCTGAATCTATATCTAAAGTTACTAAGTTTTCAGGAAAGCATAATATTAAGACGGATTTACCAGAAAAAATGATTATATTATTTGTAGATGGATTATTAATAGAACAGGTGTTAATTAATTTAATTGATAATGCTATAAAATATACGCAAAGTGATTCTATTATAGAAATCAAGGTTATACAAAAGGAAGAAAATGTATTGTTTGAGGTGTCAGATAATGGAAAAGGGATACCTAAAGAGGACATAGCATATATATTTGATAGATTTTATACAAAACCTAATGGCATTTCCCTTAAAAAGCGAGGAATAGGACTTGGACTTGCTATTTGTAAATCTATTATTGAAGCACATGGTGGTCAGATGGAAGCACTTAACAACTCAGTCGGTGGAGCAACTTTTAAATTTAGTTTACCTATAATAAGGAGTGATGGCAATGGATATAAAGCCTTTGATCTTAATAGTTGAAGACGATAAACCTATTCAAAAATTTATGAAAATTTCCCTTGAGGCACAAGGATATAAGTGTATGGAAACTGAACTTGGGAATACTGCTATAACACTTATTTTTTCGCATAATCCAGATATAATAGTGTTAGACTTAGGACTACCCGATATTGACGGACTTGATGTTATAGAGAAGGTTAGGGAATTTACAAAAGCTAAAATTATAGTCGTTTCAGCTCGCGGACATGAAAGAGAAAAAGTTGAGGTCTTAGATAGAGGGGCAGATGATTATTTGACTAAGCCATTTAGTGTAGCAGAATTTTTAGCTAGAATTAGAGTGGCACTAAGACATTTCAATCAAAACATTAATTCACAAGGAAATGAGTTATCTGTATTTGTGGTCAAGGATCTAAAAATAGATTTTGAAAAACGCAGAGTTACAATTTTAGATAAAGAAATACATTTAACACCAATGGAATATAAACTAATTGAGTTAATGTCAAAATATTCAGGACGTGTTTTAACTCATAGGTTTATAGTTGATGAGATTTGGGGAAATTATTTTGAAAATGATACACATTCACTCAGGGTATTCATGGCTAATATAAGAAGAAAAATAGAAAGTGATCCTGCTCAGCCTCAGTATATACTAACGGAAGTTGGAGTAGGATATCGTTTAATTGATGAATAATAATTTAAATATGTAACAAGTTTCATTCCAGGCCCTAACTTACTTTTTTACTAATAAATTATGCAGAGATAATATGACTTTAAAAGCCAATATTTGCTAAATATAGCTCTGTGTGTTATTATGTTCAGATGATAAAAACTTTTAAACATAATATATGTATAAATAGAATGTTATGTAGGGGGAATGAAGAATTGAATAAAAAATTAAATTCAGTTATAATGGCACTTGTTGTAATTATGTGTTTTAGTTTTACTAGCGCATATGCGGATTCTGCGTCAGATAAGGCAAATATTCAGCAGGTTCAGGTTCAAAGAAGAAATCTTGAAAATAAAGTAGAGATAATGAATAATCGGCGTAAAACAATTATGGTTAAAATCAATAAGAATGAAAGCAATATAACTATAGCGCAAAAAGATATTAAGCAAACAAAAGTAAATCTTGTAAAAGCAGAGGTTGATATCAAAGCAGAACAGATCATTTTTGATAAAAGAATGAGAGCAATGTATATGAATGGGTCAGCAAGCTATATAGACATTATACTAGGTGCAAATGGTATGGATGATTTTATATCTAGATTAGAAAATATCAAAACCATAGTAAATTTTGATCAAAAGGCTATTAGTGATATGAAAACAAAGGAGGCATCAATTAATTTAAAGAAGGTAGCGCTAGATAAAGGGAATACAAAGTTGCTTTCTTTAAGAGCTGATAATAAAGAGGATTTGGCTATTTTAACAAAACAAAAATCCGACCAAAATTTATTGGCGTTAAAACTAGATGCTCTGGAAAACAAGTATGGCGCACAACTAGTAATAGATGAGGCCATTGCAGCGAGACAAGCTTTAGCAGCAAAACAAGCTAAACAAGTTGGTAAAGTTAGTTCTAATACGGTACAAGATAGTACTATAACAATCAAAAATGCAGCAGTTAAATACACAGCAAGCGATTTGGATTTGCTAGCTAGATTAATAACTGCAGAAGCTGGAGGAGAATCTTATAATGCTCAGGTTGCTGTTGGTGCAGTAGTTGTAAATAGGGTTAGAAGTGGCAGTTTTCCAAACTCTATAAGTGCTGTTATCAATGAGAAGGCAAATGGAGTATATCAATTTACACCAGTACTGAATGGTAACATTAATAGAACCGCACAGGCGGGGACTATGAAGGCCGCAATTGAAGCACTTAGCGGAACTGATCCGACTAATAATTCAATGTACTTTTATAGTGGAAGTACTCCTCCGGGTTCACCACAATCAGCTTCTATAAGAATAGATCATTTAACATTTCTTGGCATGTAGTAAAACAACATATAAAATATGAATAGTATTTACTTAAAGGGGAGTTCACTTTGTGAACTCCTTTGATATATATAAATAAAAATGACATGAAATTTTATTCGCAAAAATATATTCAATATCTTTATTGATTTAAAAAAGAATGAAAGTACATTAAAAATTTTAAATTGGGAAGTATAATTATAATATTAAGATTTTTTAGTATAAGTAATGATTTAATATCAAAAAGATATAAAGGGAGGAATATTCATGGATTGTTCAAAAATAAAAGAAATTAATGGAATAGATCATGTTGGAGATGTTCCAAGTGCGAAGAAAGGTATAGTTGATTTTCTTTCTGGTGAGGACAGATTTAAAGATTCAGTACCAAAAGAGACACTTAATTCTTACAAAAAAGGTCGCGAAATAGCAGTAGAAATTGAAAATATTTTAAATGGTGATCAAAGAGCTTATTAAATTTTAATATTTCTCGAAAATAGGTACAGAATTTTAATTCTGTACCTATTTTTATACAGCTAATATAGTATACTACAAATCTACAAAATCATTTTATTAAAATTTTTGGACGTTAGATGCTTGAGGTCCTTTTGGTCCATCAACTACATCAAATTGAACTTCCTCACCCTCATGTAAATCTTTCCTTGGTCCTTCTTCTTTTATCGATAAATGGTGAACAAATACATCTTCACCATCTTGAGCAGATATAAATCCATATCCTCTTTCGACATCATACCATTTTACAATACCTGTTATCATAAATTTAATCCCCCTTATTATTTATTATGTGATAATTTAGAACGTTTAGTAAATCTGTCATTGTTTGCGTCTATTTTCTCGCCATTCTCAATTCCAATATCACTTCCATCATGTGGATACATCTTTCTTAGTTCAGCATTGCTTTTCTTATCAGATTTTAAGTGACTTTTATTGTTATCCATAAATACGCCTCCTTATTATGTTGTTATATAATATTAATATTTCCCTAATACTATAAAAATATATGTTCAAAAAAAATTACTAAAAATGGTACTGGATTTAAAAATATATAAAATTTTATTTGAAAAAAATTATCTAATGTTAGAGTCACTCTTACACAACTATCATATTATGAATTACAGATGAAGGCATGTATTTAAAGTTGTTTTAAAAATGCTACATCTATATGTAAACTAATATATTGTTTTTAGTATAGAGCAAAATTAAGCAAACAGGAGTGATGATAAAATGAGTGTTAGACATTATGTACTTGCTGCTACTGACGGTTTTATAAAACTTCCTACATCGCCCGATCTGCCACCTGTAGAGACAGAGCGTAGGAAAGTGTATGTATTTGGTTTTGTTGGTGGGCTATTTAAGATTAATAATAAAGTGGTTAATGAGGACCTTGATTGGACAAACCCATCTAACTTTCCAAAATTTAAAGAATTAATAGGAACTGCCACGATACCTTCACCTATGGTCTGTGGGAAAATTGGCGACAAGGTGTATATAACTTTAATAAATTTAGGAATGCCAACTGCAGGTATCATGGATACTCACACTGTTCATATGCATGGGGCTCATGTAGCCACTCAGGTGGATGGTTTTCCAGAAACATCTTTTGGAGTTCCAATGTGGATGGATTTTGATAGAAAACCACCTGTAGCGACTTATCTTTTCGATACGCAGCATGCAGGAACTTATATGTATCATTGCCATGTTGAAGCATCTGAGCATATCCAAATGGGTATGTATGGAGGCCTTGTTGTATACCCATCCATGAAAAGTCTTGCATTAGCAGGCATAACAAAATCACCAGGATGTGGATGGCTATATAAAGGAAAACTACAAGAGCATATTTCTAAAACTGCTACAAATAGAAATTTTGCATACAATGATATACGTTCATATTTTGATAAGGAATATGTAATGTTACTTTCAGATATAGATACCAGATGGCATGATAGCGTTGAGGCAGGTGGTAATTTTAATCCTGTAGATTTTAAACCTGACTTTTGGCTTGTAAATGGTCGTGCTTTTCCAGATACGTTACTTCCACATCCATTAACCTCAAAAGTTGGAAGTGGCAAAAAGGTTTCTCGGATTAACTATGAATCCTATGTGCATATAAAAACAGGAGAGATGTTCCTGCTTAGAATGATTAATATGGGGTATCAGGTTGTACCGTGGCATATACACGGATGGCATTTTACAGTAGTAGGCAAGGATGCTGAACCAAGTCCATTTTTAATAATATCTGAAAAACTAGAATTACATGGACATGAGGGACTTGAAAGAGGTTTTACAGCTACAATAGGTTCAGGAGAAACATTTGATCTATTAATAGAGGCTGAAGATAAAAGACCAGAATATAGAAACTATATTGTAAATGGACAAGATTGTATAGCTTCATTGTGCAAACAAATGCGTAAAATTAATATTATAGATCCTAATGCAATAGCGGACATTCCTACCCAACCAGTAAACATTAATAATATAGAAACGGTTAATTATGTAGAGATATGTAATGAACCTTCATGTGTTAATGATAATTTTTTTCCTCAATTTTATCCTATGCACAATCATGATGACTATAAAGTTACTAACAATGGAGTCTATCCAGGAGGGCAATTGACCTATATTCAAACGGATGCTCCTGATAAGAAGCCTTGTCATACCAATGAGTAAATTTACAATTAATAATGTATTAAAAACTCTAGCAGAATTATCTTGCTGGAGTTATTTTTTTCTTTTTAATAGGTTTTAAAGTAAGACTGTGGTAATTTCCATTCATAATCAATTTATTCATTACGTTTATAAAAGTGACATTTATTGATATGAAAATC
Source organism: Clostridium estertheticum (assembly GCF_026650985.1). Lineage (GTDB taxonomy): Bacteria > Bacillota > Clostridia > Clostridiales > Clostridiaceae > Clostridium_AD > Clostridium_AD estertheticum_C. The sequence continues at coordinate 3,279,045 of NZ_CP086239.1, read as the reverse complement.
ATATATTTAAAGGATAACTAATTTAAAAGTATAATAGGAAAGGTGCTTATTATGGACAAAAATAGAAGTCTTATTGTGATTGAAGGAATAGTTCAAGGGGTTGGCTTTCGTCCATTTGTATATAAACTAGCAAAAACTTTTGGATTAAGAGGCTGGGTTAATAATAACTCTGAAGGGGTCTACATAGATGTTGAGGGGTTTGAGGAAGATATAAACAAGTTTATGCAAGCTCTTAAAAATGATCCCCCACCACTTTCTAGAATAGAAAAGATAACTATGAAAGCGGATAAAGTATTAAATTACTCTAATTTCCAAATTAAAAAGAGTGAACAGAGTTTAGATAAAATTACTTTAATATCACCAGATATAGCAACTTGTAGTGAGTGCAAGGAAGATATACTAAATTTATATAATAGGAGAAGTGGGTACGCTTTTACAAATTGTACAAATTGTGGCCCAAGGTTTTCTATAATAAAAGAATTGCCTTATGATAGAGACAAAACCACAATGAATGATTTTAAAATGTGTTATCGGTGTAATGATGAATATTTAGATCCTACAAATAGAAGATTTCATGCGCAACCTAATGGATGTAAGGCTTGTGGCCCTGAGCTTTGGATAGAAAATTCTAAAGGTAATAGGGTAGAAATAGAAAATCCTATGAATTTTGCTCAAAACATGATTATGAAAGGGAAAATATTTGCAATAAAAGGGCTAGGAGGTTTTCATCTTGCTTGTGATGGATTGAATGAGACTTCCGTGAGTAACCTAAGGGAGAGAAAAAAAAGACCATTTAAACCTCTTGCGGTTATGATGAAAGATATGGAGACAGTAAAGAAATATTGTTTGGTTAACCAATTAGAAGAGAAGGTACTAACTGGAATTAAAAAACCAATAGTTATTTTAGACCAAAGGGAAAGCTACGATTTATCTAAAAAAATCGCACCTAATCAAAAGACAATCGGGGTAATGCTTCCATATACACCTATTCATATTTTATTATTTTCAGAAAAACTTACGGTGCTTATTATGACCAGTGCAAATGTTAATGGTCTACCTATAGAGTATAAAGACAGTTCCGCAAGAATAGGACTTATAGGTATTGTGGATTATTTTCTCATGCATAACCGTGAAATACATGTCCCAGTTGATGATTCTGTAGTAAAGGTTATAAATAAGAAACAAACGATAATAAGGAGGGCTCGTGGTTTTGTGCCAGAACCTTTTAAATGGACTAGTACTCAAAATATCTTAGCTTGTGGATCCAATATGAAAAATACTTTCTGTATTAGTAAAGAGGGATTTTTGTTTTTAAGCCAATTCAATGGTGACTTAGAAAATTTAGAAACATATGAACATTACAAGAAAAATATTGAACATTTTAAAAAGATATTTTCATTTTCGCCAAAATTTATAGTTCATGACATGCATCCAGGATATATGTCAACTAAATATGCACTAGACTATGATTTGCCTAAGGTAGCTGTGCAGCATCATCATGCTCATATAGTTAGTAACATGTTTGAAAACAATTTAAAAGAAAAAGTTATTGGAGTTTGTTTTGATGGAACTGGTTATGGTAGTGACGGCAAAATATGGGGAGGTGAATTCTTGATTTGTGATTACAGTAAGTTTACAAGAGTAGGTCATTTGGATTATATTAAAATGCCTGGAGGAGAAAAGGTCATTAAAGAACCTTTTAGAATAGGAGTTTCCTATCTGTATAAGTCTTTAAGTATAAACAATAGTAAAAAAGAAGTTAATGATATTATTTATGATTTATATGGTAGTAAAGGTATTAATATAATTAATCTTTTAGATTCAAAAATTAATTGCATAGAGACCTCAAGTATGGGAAGGTTTTTTGATGCTGTGGCAAATATAATTGGAATTACAGATATAGTTACTTATGAGGGACAGGCATCTATTGAACTTGAAGCTATATCAGAAATGGATATTGAAGAATCGTATACTTATAAAATAATAAAACAGGATATGTATATTATAGAGCCCTATGAAATAATTATCGAGGTTTTAAAAGATAAAAGGGAAGGAATATCTGCTAAAATCATAACATCAAAATTCCAAAATACTGTTGTAAATTTAACTGTGACTATGTGCAAATTCATTAGACAAGACTTTAATATAAATGAGGTTGTGCTGAGTGGAGGAGTTTTTCAAAATTGTTTTTTGCTTAAGAAGATATGTCGTAATCTAAAAATAAATAATTTTAAGGTATATATTCATGAGGATTTACCTTCTAATGATGGAGGAATAGCAATTGGGCAGATAATTATAGCTAATGCAATAATTGAAAATAATCAAATAAGGAGTTAACAAAAATGAGCATATAAACATTTTAGTGAAACATTTCACATATATATTAATTAAGAAGAATAGCAACTAATTAGGAGATAGATATGCATGAAGTTTCAATAATTGAAAATGTTATTAAAATAGTAACAGATAAAGCAAAGGAAAATAAATTAACTAAAGTTAACAAGGTATCACTAAAAATAGGTGAGTTATCGGGCGTTAATGCAGAATGTTTAGATTTTGCATTTAAAATATGTATTATTAATACAATGCTTGAAGGATCAACTTTAGGGATAGAGAAAGTTGATGCAGTAGCTGAATGTTTTGATTGCAAACAAAAATTTGACATTGATCATTTTAATAAACTTTGTCCATGCTGTAACAAATTTTGTTCTAGTATTATTCATGGATATGAGCTTTATGTAAATACAATAGAAGGAGATTAAAATATGAGTAAAATAAACATAGTTACGAACATTCTTCAAACAAATAATGAGATAACAGCTAAAAATAAAAAATTACTGGATGATAAGGGGGTCTATGTAATAAATCTAATGAGTTCACCTGGTTCAGGTAAGACTTCGCTACTTGAAAGAATAATAACAAAGCTCAAAGATAATATTAATATTGCTGTAATCGAAGGAGATATTTATACCACCAAAGATGCACAGAGGATAGAAGCACAAGGGGTTCCAGTGGTTCAAATCAACACTTGCGGAGCTTGCCATCTAGATGGGTCAATGATAAAAAGTGCATTAAATTCATTAACCCTTGATAAACTTGATCTGCTTGTAATAGAAAATGTAGGTAATTTAGTTTGCCCCGCAGAATTTGAAATTGGTGAAGACATAAAAATCTGTGTTTTGAGTACTGCAGAAGGGAATGATAAACCTTTGAAGTATCCACTAATGTTTGAGAAAAGCGGTGTTATTATTTTAAATAAATTAGATTTAATAGAATTTACTGATTTTGATAAAAAAGAGTTTTATAGAGATATAAAATCCATAAATGCTAATGCTCATATATTTGAAACATCTTGTGTTAAAAATCAGGGTATAGATGAAGTATGTTTTTGGTTAATGCAGAAAATAAAAAATAAAAAATTAAATAATATTAAAGCATCGCAGATGAGGATTCAATTAAAGAAGAAAAAGGAGGAAAAAGAATGTGCCTTGCAGTCCCAGGAAAAGTATTAAAAATAGAAGGGAATAAAGGAATTGTAGAAATTGGGAATATAAAACGAGAAGTATTTATGCATCTAGTGCCAGCTGTTTGTGAAGATGAATATGTACTTGTACATGCAGGTTGTGCAATTGAAACTATAGATGAAGAAGAAGCAAAAATAACTTTAAATATTTTTAAGGAGCTTCTTTGCAATGAAGTTTGCTGATGAATTTAGAAATACCGAATATGCTAAGAAACTTGTAGAGAAGCTAAACAATATTTCCACTGAAAAGATAAATATTATGGAGGTTTGTGGCACTCATACTATGGCTATATTCAGATATGGTATTAGGGACGTGCTACCACCAAATATAAATCTGATATCAGGGCCAGGTTGTCCTGTGTGCGTTACACCTCAGAGTTATATTGATGCTGTGTTAACACTTTGCACAAAGAAAGATGTAATTATTGCCACCTTTGGAGATATGATGAGAGTTCCTGGAAAAGAAGGATCGCTGAATAAGAAAAAAGAAGAAGGTTTTGATATAAGAATAGTATACTCGCCAATGGATTGTCTTGCTATGGCTTCACAAAATCCTTCTAAAAAAATAGTGTTTTTGTCAGTAGGTTTTGAAACCACAGCGCCTATGACTTCGCTTACTGTTATTGAGGCTAAAAAAAACAACATAAAAAATTTATTTTTCGCTACAGCCCATAAAATAGTTCCACCGGTCATGGAGATTTTAGTTCAGGATAAAGAATTAAATATAGATGGTTTTTTATTACCAGGGCACATTTGTGCAATTAGCGGAATAAAACCCTATGAATTTCTAAGTGAGGATTATAATATTCCTGGAGTAGTTACAGGATTTGAACCATTAGATATACTTCAAGGTTTAAATACATTAGTAAATTTAATAAGCAGAAAAAATTATAGGATTATGAATGAATATAAAAGAGTAGTTAAAACTGGTGGTAACCCCTATGCCTTGAAATATTTGAACGAAACTTTTAATATCGTGGATAGTAGTTGGAGAGGAATTGGAAGAATACATTCAAGCGGCATGGAATTTAATAGTAAGTATGATGATTTTGATGCATTTAAGCATTTTGAAATTGAATATGAAGATTATGATGGTAGCCCTGGTTGCAAATGTGGAGAAATACTTAAGGGGAAAATTAAACCAAATGATTGTCCACTTTTCAAAAAAATATGCAGCCCAGAAAATCCGGTTGGTTCCTGCATGGTTTCATCAGAAGGTACCTGCGCTGCATATTATAGATATCATAAAGACACTATATAATTTTTACGTGCTTATAAGGAATACAGGAGGGATTGCATGAATGACACTATAACTTTAAGTCATGGAAGTGGCGGTTTACAATCAAACAAATTGATTAATGAAGTATTTTTCAAACATTTTGGCAATGATATTTTAAATCAAATGAATGATGCAGCACAACTAGAAATAGATTTTAAAAAACTTGCTTTTACCACGGACTCTTTTGTAGTAAATCCACTTTTCTTTAATGGAGGTAATATTGGTAAATTAGCAGTTTGTGGTACTGTAAATGATTTAGCAGTAAGTGGAGCAAAACCACTTTACATAACAAGTGCTTTTATTATCGAAGAGGGTTTCTCTATTAAAAAATTAGAAGAAATTGTTATGTCTATGGCAGCTGAAGCGAGCAATGCGGGCGTAAAAATTGTAGCAGGTGACACAAAAGTTGTAGAAAGAGGAAATGTGGATGGTATTTTTATTAACACCTCTGGCATTGGTAGAATTTATGAAAATGTGAATATTAACTGCGCCAATGCAAGAGAAGGAGATATCGTTATAGTAAATGGAACACTCGGGGACCATGGAATGACAATAATGTGCGAGCGAAATAAACTTGGACTTGTTGGGAATTTAAGGAGCGATTGTGCATGCCTTAACTCATTAGTAGATACAATGCTTGAAGCGTATGGGGGTATCCATGTTATTCGTGATGCTACAAGAGGTGGAGTTGCAGCAGTGCTTAATGAAATTAGTGAATTTAGCAATGTAACTATAGCTCTTGAAGAGAATAATCTTCCAATTAAAGAAGAGGTAAAAGGTGTTACTGAGATGCTTGGACTTGATCCATTATACATTGCTAATGAAGGAAAACTTTGTGTTTTTGTTCCAAAACCACACGCGCAGAAGGTACTTAGTGTTATGAGAAAGCACCCACTAGGGGTTAATGCAACAATTATAGGAAAAGTAACGGATGAAGGAGGACAAAGGGTTTATTTGAATACAGTAGTAGGTGGGAAAAGATTAGTTGATATGCCATCTGGAATTCAGCTTCCAAGAATATGTTAAATAGGAGGGAATATTTTGCATGAAAGAGGACTTATAAAAAGGGCCATAGATGAAATTCATAATGGAGAGGCTAAAAAGATTAATTTTGTATGGATGGAGGCTAATGGTTGTACGGGGAATATAATTTCTTTCCTCAATGCAGATCAACCGGACGTTCCTTATTTTTTAAAGGAAATGGTTAATTTAAAATTTAGCCCTAGCCTTATGCAGGCAGAGGGTGAAGTTGCATATGAAGAGTTTTTAGAAGTTTTGGATACTAATTTTTTATTAGGAGTAGAAGGGGCCCTAACTAATATGGATGAGGGTTTCTATAACATATTTGCAACTTATAAAGGTAGACGTATACCTACAGTTGAAGCTATTAGTTTAGCATCAAAGAAAGCGAAAGCAATAATAGCTATTGGAACTTGTGCTTCATTTGGAGGAATATCAGCAGCTAGACCTAATCCAACAGGATGCACAAGTTTAGGCGGCTTCCTTGGACGTGAAGTAATAAATATACCAGGTTGTCCTGCGAATCCATTGTGGGTTATGGGAACTATAGCTAGTATTATTCTTAATAAAAAGGTTGAGGTAGATGAAAAAGGGCGCCCAATAATGTTTTTTAAAGAAACTAATCATACTAATTGCCCAAGACGCTCATATTTTGATAATAAAGTATTTGCAGATAAGCTAGGAGATAAAGAGTGTATGATAAAAGTTGGATGTAAAGGCCCTATTACAAAAGCTTATTGTCCACTTGGATTATGGAATTCAAGAATTAATTGGCCAGTAGAAGCTAATACACCTTGTATAGGTTGTGCTAGTGAACTTTTTCCAGATGGCACAGAGCCATTTGTTAAGTAATGAGATGATTTAAACATAGTATGCAATATTGTTATTTAAAATATACTTTAGAATGAGGTGATTGTGGTGACTACCAAAATAACTATAGACCCTATAACTAGAATTATGGGGCCTTTAAGTATAGAAGTAGAAATTAAAAAAAATAAAATAGTAGAAGCTAAAAGTGGTGGAATTCAATTTAGAGGTTTTGAAAAAATGTTAATAGGACGTCAACCATTAGATGCGGTATATTTTACGCAGAGGATATGTGGCATATGTTCTACATCGCATGGACTAGTAGCAAGTCTTGCACTAGAAGATGCATTAAAAGTAAAACCCAATGAAAATGGAGTGAAAATCAGAGATTTTGCACATGGAGCTGAATTTCTTCAAAATATTATGCGGCAAATTTGTATTTTTGCATTTCCTGATTATGTAGATATAACACTAGTTCCAGGAAATTCGGGTCGTGATTTCAGAATCCCTAAGAATTACACAGAAAAAATTAATAAAGATTATGTGAAGGCGCTAGAATGTAGTCGTCTTGCCCATGAAATTATAGCTCTCATTGGTGGAAAGGTACCGCATACCCACGGCGTATTCGTGGGTGGCACCACAGCAAATATGGATACTTCTAAAATTATGAGATTGAAATCTATACTACATTCTATCAGTGAATTTATGTGCAAAAATATGGTCGAGGATATAAATATTATAGCTCATTATTATCCAGAGTATTTTAAAATTGGTGGTGGGACAAAAAATCTTCTAACCTATGGATTATTTCATGATTTGCCAAATAAAGAAATGCAGTACGTTTTGCCTTCAAGTTATATTGATGGTGAGGCAGCTACTTTAAACCAAAAAGCAATAACAGAGAGCTCAGCATTTTCTTGGTATAAAGAATCTAAAACTACTGAGGTTCCAGCAAATTATCCATCTGAAACAGATATTAAAAAGCCAGGAGCATATACATTTATTAAAGCGCCTAGGTATGAAGGTAAAGTTGTACAGGTTGGTCCACTTGCTCGTATGATTTTATCAAGGTCATATAAAAATAGTATATCTACTATGGATAGACTTATTGCTCGGGTACTAGAGGGGAAAAAGCTTTGTGAAAAAATGATTATAATACTTGAGTCTATAGAGCCGATACCAGCAGTTCAGAAAAAATATATTATTCCAGAGAGTGCACAGGGGGTAGGACTGTGTGATGCTGTTAGGGGAGCTCTCGGGCATTGGCTTACAATAGAAAAAGGGGTTATAAAAAATTGCGATATAGTTACACCTACTGCTTGGAATCTTTCACCAATAGATGGGATGGGTCAACATGGGGCTCTTGAGAGCGCTCTTATTGGTACTGAAATCAATAATCTTAAAAATCCAGTTGAGATAGGGCGTATAGTGCGCTCTTTTGATCCATGTATATCTTGTGCTACACATGTTATTACAGAATATGGTGAGCCATATTCTATAAACATTGTTTGATCCAGTTGAAATAAAATGGTTAGGGAGAATAGTAAAATGAGCGAAATAAAGATTAGTATTAATATGTTAAATACTAATGAAGAGATTCATGAGGAAAACAAAAATCTATTCGATGAAGAGGGCATATTTGTTATAAATCTAATGGGGTCTCCAGGAGCTGGTAAAACATCAATACTTGAGAAATTAATTCCAAAGCTTAAACAAAACTTGAATATGGCGGTTATTGAAGGAGACTTATATACAACTAAAGATGCACAGAGAATTGAAGCTACGGGAGTTCCAGTAGTGCAGGTCAATACTGCTAGAATTTCATATTTAGAAGGATCTAAAGTAAGGGAAGCATCATTAAATTTTGATTTAAGAGAGATAGATCTTATTATTATAGAGAATGTTGGGAGTTTAGTATCGACCGCTGAATTTGATATTGGTGAGGATATTAAAATTTGTATCCTTAGTGTTACAGAAGGTAATGATAAGCCTTTAAAATACCCATTGATGTTTGAAAAAAGCGGAGCGATAATTTTAAATAAGATTGATTTAATTACATTTACTGATTTTAGGGTAGGAGAGTTTTATCAGGATATTAAATTGTTAAATAATAAGGCAAAGATTTTTCAAACTTCTTGTACTAGGAATGAGGGAATAGACGAATTAAGTGAATGGATTTTGAAACAAGTAAAAGAAAAAATAAGGGGCTGAGCTTTATTATAGGTAAAAAGGTTATAGCTATAGGTAATAGCTTAATGATGGATGATGGAATAGCACTTCTGGTGTTAGACAAAATCAGGAAAAGATTAGAGGATAAAGGTATTGAAACTATTATAGGAGAAACAGATGTAGAATTTTGTTTTTCTTTATTAAATGAGGTAGATGTATTTTATATTATGGACTCAACGTATTATGGTAATGTTCCAGGTACATTGACTTTTAAAAATCTAGATGACATAAAGAAAACTAAAGACCACAGTATGTCTATTCACTCTCTAGGGTTAATAGATCTTATAAACATGTACAATATGGATATAAAAGGTTATTTTATAGGGATAGAAATTTCTAAAATAGATATAAATCTTGGCTTAAGCAATATTTTACAGGAAAAAGTAAAATATATATCCAAAAAGGTAATGAGTTTTATTATATAATTATAGCAAGTTATGTATGATAATAAGTTAATTATTCTTTGCTCCACCCCATTAATAAGTACTAGTACTTATTAATGGGGTGGAGTTTTTTGTTTTATATTAATATTGAAATCCTTATAGAATCCTTATAAATTCCTAGTATTATAAAACTATAGTAAACGAAAGGAAGATGATTAAGATTATGAATAATTATATTTTACAAACAAAAAATCTTTGCAAGACTTTCAAAAAACAGTGCGCGGTAAACAACATTTCGCTATCCATTGAAAAAAATTCTGTCTATGGATTGCTAGGACCAAATGGGGCCGGAAAATCAACTCTATTAAAAATGATTACAGGAATGCTTCATCCCACATCAGGAGAAATGATTTTTGAGGATCATGATTGGAGTAGAAATGATCTTTCTAATATAGGAGTTTTGATTGAATCTCCACCTCTTTATGAAAATCTTACGGCGGTTGAAAACCTCAAAGTTCGAACTATTCTTTTAGGACTTCCAGATTCTCGTATTAAAGAAGTACTAGAAATAGTTGATTTAACAAACACAAAGAAAAAGCAGGCAGGACAGTTTTCTATGGGAATGAAGCAGAGACTTGGAATTGCAATTGCACTCTTGAATAAACCTAAATTGCTAATTTTGGATGAGCCTACAAATGGCCTGGATCCTCTTGGAATACAAGACTTAAGGGAGCTAATACGTTCTTTTCCAGCACAGGGAATGACAGTTATCCTATCTAGCCATATATTGTCCGAGGTTGAACTTATTGCAGACCATATCGGTATCATCAGTAATGGGGTACTCGGGTATAACGGCAAAATTAATCCTGGTGAAGATTTGGAAGTGCTTTTCACAGAGGTTGTGAAAAAGAATAGGAAGGAGGATTTATAATGCTCAAATATTTACAGGCTGAAAATTTGAAATGTAAGAGAATATTTATAAAAAAGCTGATTCTTATCGCACCTATAGTTACCTTGTTATTTGGATTTATGACCGGAAGATATTTTGAAACCAATAGCTTCAATTGGTGGTACACGCTGATATTACCAGGATATATTTCAATAATGGCAGTAATGACTAACGATGCGGAGCAAAAAAAATTACGCTATAGGGCTGTATTTGGTCTGCCAATTTCTTTAAAAAAAGTGTGGATTTCAAAAGTTTTGATAAACGGGATTTATATGACTTTCTCATGTATGATTTTTGTAGTTGGAATTTTTTTAGGAAGTTATCTAAGGATCCATCCCGTACCGGTTTTTAGTGCATTTGCCGGAGCTGGTTTGATTGCAGTTACATCTTTATGGCAGATTCCACTTTGTATGTTTTTAGCGAAGAAACTGGGAATGCTAGGGACGGTTTTGATAAACGTTGGAGTTGGAACTGTATTAAATGTTATGGCCGTAAGTACATCAATGTGGTGGATTTCTCCTTATAGTTGGACGTCACGTATTATGTGTCCCATTCTTGGGATTTTGCCAAATGGAGAGCTAGCAGGCATAGGAGATCCACTGCGAAATCCAGTCGTGATTCCAATTGGAATTATTCTGTCCATTATACTGTTTGTTTTGCTAATGATTGTTACCACTAATTGGTTTGAAAAACAGGAGGTTAATTAATATGATTGCTTTACTTAGGTGTATAAAATCGGATTTTTATAAATTAAGACATACTTCTATTTTGTGGATTCATTTGTTTATTCCACTAGCAGGAGCGTTAATATTTTTATTATATTATCATGGGAGATTAAATAACTCAATCACGGATATAAAAACGTATCTGGAGGCGCTGGCCATTGCTTTTCCTTTGCTCATAGGATTAATCAGCGGGATAGTAATTGAACAGGAGGAGCAGGCTGGAAATTTTCAAGTACTGCTAGCTACTTCAAAATCAAAAAACACTACGTATTTGAGCAAGCTAATTCTTTTACTTTTATTGGGAAGCTTTTCTATAACACTTGCAGTAGGAACATTTGCACTTGGATTTCACGTATTGCCCTACTTATTTTACTTAAAAGCAGCGGGATTATTAGTTTTAGGAAATATATTCATCTATATCTTGCATGTGTTCATTAGTCTCCAATTTGGAAAGGGTGCCTCTGCTGGGATTGGAGTTGCAGGAAGCCTGATTTCTGCTTTGATGCTCACAGGTCTTGGTGATTATATATGGCACTTTGTTCCATGGGCATGGAGTGTGAGGCTTTGCAATCGTATGTTTGAAAAATTGGACTATCCTGATTTTAGTGCTGAAATAGCATTTGATATGCAAAAGGGACTATTTGTAATGCTATTTGCAATATGTATTGCCTTCGTTGCTTGTTTATTTTGGTTCAAAAGGTGGGAAGGAAGAAAGTCATATGAATAAAGAGAAATTATTATGAAGATAACAAAGATAGTGATCTCTTTGCTTGCAGTTTTGTTTTGAAATTTATGGATTATAAAGGTTGATTTGAGAATATTTTGACGTTATACTATTTATATACAAGACAAAGGAGTTGGTAACATGGCAAAGATTCTGGTTATCGATGATGAACCTGATATTTTGGCTTTAATTAAAAATATCCTTCATAAAGACAATCATTTGGTAACTACAGTTGTAAATCCCGAAAAAATTTTAACTAATGAATTCTCAAACTTTGATTTGATTTTACTTGATGTCATGATGCCTGGTATGGATGGATTTACTTTTTGCAAGGAAAATCGTGACATTGTGGACTGCCCCATTATTTTTCTTACAGCAAAAAATATGGAAGCAGATATTATGTACGGACTAGGCCTTGGCGCGGATGATTACATTACAAAACCCTTTGGCATGGGGGAACTTAGAGCTAGAGTAAATGCTTACTTAAGGCGAGAAAATCGTGAAAAGCATAGTTCCCTTTGTATATCGGGAGTAAAGTTTAATTTATCAGGTAAAGAAATCTTAGTGGATGATAAAAAAATTCCATTTACCAAAAGTGAATACAACATTTGCGAATTTCTTGCAAGAAATAAAGGGCAGGTTTTTTCAAAGGATAAAATATATGAAGGTGTTTATGGGTATGACGGTGAAAGTGATAGCTCAGCTATTACGGAGCATGTTAAAAACATACGGGCAAAGCTCGCTGTTTTTAACATGCTCCCGATTGAGACGGTATGGGGGATAGGATACAAATGGAAATAAAGAAAAAAGTTTTTACGTTAAAGGCGGTCTTTTTTAAGTATTTATTAACTTTAGGAGTTGCATTTATTGTTTTCGCTGGACTATATTTGGGGATTTTTGCCCTCGCGCAAAACAGTGTGATTCTTCCATCGAATTTCAGTGAGGATTTGGCTAGAAGTGCTAAACCATTGCTTGAAAAAGCCCCTGAAATTACAGAGAATATGATACCCAATGGATGTAAATTTGCTGTTTTTGATAAAAAATATAAAGTTATAAAAACAAATTTAGAGGGTAAGAATTTACTGACTGCAATAGAATATGCGAAGGGTACTTACTCAAAAGATGGAAGCAAAAAGAACTACTATTTCATTGAAAGGCAAGATGGAGTTTGTGTTTTGCAGTACTATGTTCAAATGAGTTACCAATCTGAATTTTTAAATAAACATTTACCAGATCCAGAAAAAACCATGATTGTAATTTTTGCTATAATATATTTTTTTATTGTTTTTATTATTACTGCTATATGTGCAAAAAAACTAAATAAACAGCTAAGTCCACTTTTGCAGGCTACTGAAAAAATTAAGAAGCAGGATCTGGACTTTGACATAAAATATTCAGGAATTAAAGAATTTAATGATGTGCTTTTGTCAATATCAGATATGAAAACAGAATTAAAAAAGTCACTGGAGAAGCAATGGAATATTGAAGGAGCAAAGAAGGAGCAAATTTCAGCTCTTGCGCATGACCTTAAAACTCCATTAACAATTATCAAAGGAAATGCTGAATTGTTATCTGATTCAACAATAAGTAAGGAGCAACAGGAATACGTTAATTATATTTCGAAAAACAGCACACAGATTGAGAAGTACATTAAAAGCCTAATTGAGATTTCAAATTCAGAAAAACCTCTCCTTCTACAACTTGAAGAAAGAGATTCTATAAATTTTATTAATACAATTCAAGATCAGCTTGAAGCGATTGCAAATCCAAAGGGAATTAAAGTTGAATTCATTAAGACTGGTGTACCTAGGTCAATTATGATTGATCAATTATTACTTTACCGAGCAATTATGAATGTCATATCAAATGCAGTTAATTATTGCCCAAATAATGGAAAGATTTGTTTTGAGGTAAAATCTGTAGATAATAAAATCAAATTTATTACAACAGACAGTGGTAATGGTTTTTCAAATGAAGATATTAAATCAGCCACAAAACAATTTTATATGGGTGATTCTAGCAGGGCATCAAAAATTCATTTTGGAATAGGATTATATATTACTGAATCATTCGTAAATTTGCATGGTGGGAGACTTTATATAGCTAACTCGCCTATCACTGGTGGAGCGCAGGTGACAATAGAAATCCCAATTTGTTAAAATGAGATATGTAGAGCAGATTGTTGATTATTTAATAAATTTGATTGTAGAATTGAATGAAAAATGAAAATATTCTTCCAATTGACTGAATTTGTGATATAATTCATTAATAAAACAAATTGAATTAAAAAAACTCTTATAATTTCAGCCTAACAAAATAATAAATAAGCAAAGTGAGGAAAAAGTGATATGAATATTAAATATATAAAGAAAATGCCTACTGAAAAGGAAATTATGGAAGAAATGCCTCTACCCAATAATATTAAAGAAATTAAAAAAAGGAGAGATACTGAGATAAGGAAAGTTTTTGAGAATGAATCTGATAAGTTTCTCCTTATAGTTGGACCATGTTCGGCTGATAATGAAGACTCGGTGTGCGAATATATAGGAAAGCTTGCAGAAGTTCAGGAAAAGGTAAAAGATTCTATCATTATTATACCTAGAATTTATACAAACAAACCTCGAACTACTGGTGAAGGATATAAAGGTATGGCCTCTCAACCAGATCCAAGTAAGGAACCTGATATGGATGCAGGATTAAGAGCTATTAGAAAACTTCATTTAAAAGCATTAAGTGAGTATCACATGCCTGCTGCAGACGAAATGTTATATCCAGAAAATTATACATATCTATCAGATTTATTAGGATACATTGCTGTTGGAGCCCGCTCAGTAGAAAATCAGCAACATAGATTTACAGTAAGTGGTGTTGATATGCCTGTAGGTATGAAGAACCCAACTGGTGGAGATCTGACTGTAATGCTAAATTCAATTAAAGCAGCACAAGATGGTCATACATTTATATATAGTGGATGGCAGGTTGAAACATCAGGAAACCCACTTGCACATGCTGTTTTAAGAGGGGCAGTGGATTCTTATGGTAAAAATATTCCAAACTATCATTATGAAGATTTGATAAATATTGCTAAAGAATATGAAAAACAGAAATTTGCAAACCCTTCTATTATTGTAGATACTAATCATGCGAATTCAATGAAGCTTTATAAAGAACAACCAAGAATAGCTAGAGAAGTATTAATGAGTAGGAAAGATGACTCTTTACTTAAAAAAATGATAAAAGGATTTATGATTGAAAGTTATATTGTAGAGGGTAAACAAGATGTGGGGCGAGGCACTTATGGTAAATCTATAACAGATGCATGTTTAGGATGGGAAGAAACTGAAAAATTAATTTATAATATTGCTGAAAATTTATAGAAGTTTTATATTTTATTATTTAGTAAGGGGGTAACTTTTAATAGTTACCCCCTTTGTTTAGCTTTCACGTTATCTTTTTTATTACAAGATAACTTCCATATTTATTAATATATGTATAAAACAACATAATAGTAAAAAATTATAGGTTTTAGTATGCATTGAATTGAATTATATTTTAAAATTCTTTTCTTGAACAATCATGTTTTTAGTCATACTATTTAAGGTAATAGCTGTTGAAGCTACTTCAGCAGCTAAATTATTCATCTCATCTGTAGAAGCAGTTATCTCTTGAGAAGAAGCTGATATTTCTTCAGCTAGAGCGGATACACTTTCTACCTTGCTAAGTATGTTATCTTTTTCTATTTTTACATCTAGGGCGGATGAATTTATGGATTGTACCTTTGGAATTATAATTTTAATCACTTCTATAATTTTTTCAAAAGAATTCATTGTTTTATTTATTATGTTTATTTGGCCGCCAAGTTCTGTTTTCATAGTGGTAGTATTTCCTGTAACAATTTCAGTACTTTTGGAAATATTAGATATTAGTTGAGTAATATGCGTTGAAGAAGTCTTTGTCTGTTCAGCAAGCTTTTTAACTTCATTTGCAACTACCGAAAAACCTTTGCCGGCCTCTCCAGCATTTGCTGCTTCAATAGAAGCATTCAAGGCTAATAGACTAGTTTGATTAGCAATAGAATTGATTATATTAATTATACTATGAACCTCCTTTATACTACTGCTAAAGGTAATTATTTTATCTGATAAATCTTTAAAGGATAAACTTATACCATTTACGGCCTGCATTAATAACTTTATATTATTACTACTGTCAGTTGCAAGGCCACTCATTGTTAAAGTGCTTTTATCTACATCTTCAATGTATGCAACTATATCTTCAATTTTACTACTAAACCTATTTAATATATAAGTGGTTTCTACTAAATCATCTGCTTGAGCACTGATACCACTAGCAACCTCTTGAACTGAATGGGCTACATTATTTGATGAGGAAACCATCTTTTGAGATATACTCGATAATACTGTAGAGTCTGTATCTATACTTGAGGAAGTCTTCTTTGAAACTGTAATCATCTGTTTAATTGAGGTTTGCATTGTGCTCATAGAATTAGCCATATCGCCTATTTCATCTTTGTAACCTAAATATAGGGTGCTTACTTCATTAGTAAAGTCTCCAGTTGATAATACATTTAGAGATTTTGAGGAATATTTAATTCTTTTGGATAGGCTTTGAGCAATAATATAAACTATTAAAAGTCCAATAATTAAAAACATCAAGGAGGACATCACTATAGATGATTTTAAAGAATCAAGCTCTGATAATAGTTCACTTTTATCTAATATAACTACTATGGACCAATTTTCTTTTTTTACTGGAGCGTATCCTCCGTAGGATTTTTTCCCACCAAAACTATATGCACTTAAACCAGTTTGTCCTGATATCATCTTTTTTTGCATAGCTGCAATAGCGTTAAGACTTGGATTTTTTTTAGCCTCGTCTATAGAATTATATTGATTTAACGGCATGCTTTTATCCATAAAAGCAATACTATTGCTTTTACTGTTTATCATGTAGGCACTGCCAGTTTTACCAAAGGTAATTTTTTTAATCATTTCACTTAGTTCTAACCCATTTCGAACGGAAATTAATACACCGACTACTGAATTATTCTTTTTTACTGGCACTGAATAGGTCATAGTTATTGTCGTTTTATCTTTGTTAACAACGGGGTCAGCTATATAACTTCCTCCGGAAATGGATTTTTGAAATGAAATAGTATCTTTTATGTTACCTTTTTCTCCAGTTGTATATAAAATATTGCCATGGATATCTGCATATCCCATTTTTAAACTTTTACTTCTGGCAGTTTCACTCTGTAATATAGATTTCGTTTTTTCAGGTGTATTAATACTATTAGTTGATGCAATTACTTCCATTGAATTCAATTGACTGTCTAGAGAAGCTTGAACTGTATTTGAAGCTTGAGTAGCTATTTGTGGCAGTGTTTTAGCTATATTTGACACCAAGGCATTAGAGGCATTTATGTAAGAGATAATTCCTAGCCCTGAACATATAATTATTAATAATATGCCAATTAAAATAATTAATTTTGATTTTATACTTTTTGTAATCATTTATTAAGTCAACTCCCTTATTTGTTTTGATTGCTAATATTCAAATCGCGCATTTTTATAAGTAGATTTTGTATTGTAATAAAAGAATAAGAAAGTTCTTCTATTTCTTCAGAAGATAATACATTGAATTTTTTTAGAAACATTTCTTCTGAATTAGACATAGTTTTAGAAACAAGTTCTACAGCGTTTTTAGACAGAGATAAATATGTAATTCGTTTATCTATAGAATCTTGTCTTTTATTTATGTAACCCATTAAATTTAATGTATTAATACTTCTACTTACATTCGAAGAAGAGATATTAAGTTTTTTGCTTAAAAATGATGGAGTAGTGTTACCCTCCATATGAATTGTATTTAAAATTTTTGAGAGCAAAGGGCTAACTCCTAAATTACTAAGATCTGGGATAAGGTCTATAAATTCAATATTGAATATGCTATAAAAGTTAACCATATTTAATATTAGTTTTTGATGTTCTTTATTATTCATCTTATTCTCCTTTATTTTGTAAATTATAATGAGATTATTATAACAATATATGTATCAAATGACAACTATCACATGATATATATATTTTGTAAATATTAAAGGATATTAACAGATAGATATTGAATAAGAATAATGGAGTATTGAAAATTCACGGGTAAAGGAAAGGCTTCGAGTCATGGAAGTTGGATAATTTAGGTCAGCAAGAAAATTTTAACACAAAAGGGGAGCGATATTATGAGTAAACATGAATTTCCAAATAATAGAATTCCGATTGAAAAAGATAATCCATCCATAACTAGGGATGAGGAGAAATGCATAGTATGTGGTCAGTGCAGGAGAGTTTGTCGTGAAGATATAGCAGTTGGTAAAATGTATGATCTTGCAAAAACAGGGGATTGTGCAATTTGTATTAACTGTGGGCAGTGCGCAAATATATGCCCAGTGAATTCTATCACTGAGGTGTATGATTATGACAAGGTAAAAAAAGCGATTGCTAACCCAGAAAAAATTGTTATATTTAGTACTTCACCTTCAGTGCGAGTCTCATTGGGCGAAGAATTTGGAATGGCCGCAGGTTGTTATGTAGAAGATAAAATGGTTGCAGCATTAAGAGCACTAGGCGCAGATTATGTTTTAGACACTACCTTTGCCGCAGATTTGACAATCACTGAAGAAGCAAGTGAACTGGTAAGGAGAATTACGCAGAAAGATAAACCTACACCACAGTTTACAAGCTGTTGCCCTGCATGGGTTAAGTTTGTAGAAACCTTCTACCCTGAATTTATACCAAACTTATCAACGGTAAAAAGTCCTATTGGCATGCAAGGCCCTACTATTAAAACTTATTTTGCAAACAAAATGGGGATTGACCCTAAGAAAATTGTAAATGTAGCTGTAACACCTTGTACTGCTAAAAAGTTTGAAATAAAAAGAGATGAAATGAACGCAAGTGCAGAATATAATAATTCTGAGGAGATGCGAGACATGGATTATGTAATAACTACTCGTGAACTTGCAAAGTGGATTAAAGAAGCAGATATTAAGTTTACTGCACTTACTCCATCTGAGTATGATAATCTTTTGGGTAGAGGTACTGGAGCTGGTATTATTTTTGGTAATACTGGTGGCGTTATGGAAGCAGCTATAAGAACAGCTTATTTTTATGTAACAGGAAAAACTCCACCGGATAATCTTCTAAATTTAAGTCCTGTTCGTGGTATGGATGGTATGAGAGAAGCCAGTGTGCCAATAGGAGATATAATGGTTAAAGTTGCAGTTGTTCATGGTACTGCAAATGCAAAAGAATTGATTGAAAAACTTCAAAGTAGAGAATTATCCTATGATTTCATTGAGGTAATGACTTGTAGAGGTGGTTGTATTGGTGGCGGTGGTCAACCTAAAGTTGCTATGCCAATAACAGATGAAGTCAGAAAAAACAGGATTGCTGGGTTATATCTAAAAGATGAACAGTTATCAATTAGAAGTAGTTATGAAAATCCAGATATTATTGCAGTTTATAAAGATTTTTATGGTGAACCACTTAGTGAGCTTGCCGAAAAAATATTACATACAGTTTATGACACAAAAGCTTCTATGCTGATGAAGGGTTTGGAAGAGATATAGAATCAATAGGATTCATTAAAGTAATGATTAAACAAATAAATTGTGCATATTAATAAGATCTATTAATATAGAAAAAATTAAGAGGATTACACAAAATGGTTATTTGCGTAAAGATATGCCCAACTTCATTAGAAGGTGGGCGTATTTTATTAAAAATCTTATTTATAAGGAAATTATAAGCTGAAGATTAACTTTAAGAATAATTTACGTTATAATTTAAAATAGCTATCAGAGTTGTTGTACATTAATCTACATATTTTTTAGGTAATTGTTTATTAAAAAAATAATTAAAGCAGGAATTTGAAATAAAAAGAAAATAATAATTGAAAATGTATAGAGTTATAAGTATAATTAGACCTATTAACTAATAATTCGTAACTTTCAGATATTATTCAATAAATGTATTATTGATATTGTGGCTGTTTTTAACAATAAAAGAGTGAAGTTAATAATAAATAAACAAAGTGAGGAAAAAGTGATATGAATATTAAATACATAAAAAAAATGACTACTTCAAAGGAAATTATGGAAGAAATGCCTCTATCAAATAAAATTAAAGAAATTAAAAAAAATAGAGATGCTGAAATAAGGAAAGTTTTTGAGAATGAATCTGATAAGTTCCTACTTATAGTTGGACCATGTTCGGCTGATAACGAAGACTCGGTGTGCGAATACATAGGAAAGCTTGCAAAGGTCCAGGAAAAAGTAAAAGATTCTATCATTATTATACCTAGGATTTATACAAATAAGCCTAGAACTACTGGTGAAGGATATAAAGGCATGGCATCTCAACCAGACCCAAGTAAAGAACCTGATATGGATGCAGGATTAAGAGCTATTAGAAAACTTCATATAAAAGCATTAAGTGAATATCATATGCCTGCCGCAGACGAAATGTTATACCCAGAAAATTATACATATCTTTCAGATTTGTTAAGTTATCATGCAGTTGGAGCTCGCTCTGTAGAAAATCAACAACATAGATTTACAGTAAGTGGTATTGATATGCCTGTAGGAATGAAAAATCCAACTGGTGGAGATCTAACTGTAATGCTAAATTCAATTAAAGCAGCACAGGGTGCTCATACTTTTATATATAGCGGATGGCAGGTTGAAACATCAGGAAACCCACTTGCACATGCTGTTTTAAGAGGGGCTGTGGATTCTTATGGTAAAAATATTCCAAACTATCATTATGAAGATTTAATAAATATTGCTAAAGAATATGAAAAACAGAAATTTGCAAATCCTTCTATTATTGTAGATACTAATCATGCAAATTCAATGAAGCTTTATAAAGAGCAACCAAGAATAGCTAGAGAAGTGTTAATGAGTAGGAAAGATGACTCTCTACTTAAAAAAATGATAAAAGGATTTATGATTGAAAGCTACCTTGTAGAAGGTAAACAAGATGTAGGGTCTGGCACTTATGGTAAATCCATAACAGATGCATGTTTAGGATGGGAAGAAACTGAAAAATTAATTTATAATATTGCTGAAAATTTATAGAAGCTTTTATAGTAAAAACTCTGAGTTAAAGTACTCAGAGTTTTTACGTTTTTGTGTAGATTCAAAAATAATTTAATTATATATGATTTGCAACTTCATAAGCATCCCAAATACCATACATGATATTAGAAACTTTACGTGCATCTCCTAAAAGATAAATTTCAGGAACTTCAAATTCTAATTCTTTATATAAAGAATTTTCCTCTTTATAGCCTACTGAAAGTATTACTGAATCACATTTAATTTTCTCAATTCCATTTTCTGTTTCCATTTCAAGTAATCCATCTTTATATGCTTTAACTTTTGAATTTGTTTTTACAGCAATCTTATTAAATGGAATTAATTTCTCAAGCATTTCACTATTTGCAGAACATAAAGGTCCATTTAATGCAAGTATTTTGTTTAATGCCTCTACTATAGTTACATTTTTGCCTTCTTTAGCAAGATGAAGTGCAAGTTCACATCCAACCAGTCCTCCGCCAACTATAACTGTTGTATCTTTGCAGTCTTTCTTTCCTAGTAAAACATCGGCAGCTGTAAATACTTTTGTATCATCTCCAAGTGGAAATACTTTTGGAGTAGAGCCTGTAGCAATTATTACACTATCAAAATCAGCTTTTAAAATTTGATCTTTTGTAACCTCGGTATTTAAATTAACTTGAACATTTAATTCTTTTAATGTATGTTCAAACCAATTAGCTAAAGCGATATCGTCTTCTTTAAAGTCTGGAACTCCACCTGGTATAAGATTTCCACCTAATCTATTATTCTTTTCAAAAATAACGGCTTCGTGCCCTCTAAGAGTTAAAACTCTTGCGGCTTCACATCCAGCTACTCCACCTCCAACTATTAAAACTTTTTTCTTCTTTAATATTGGTGTAAGTGCATTATCTTTTTCTTTACATGCCTGAGGATTTACGGCACAGTTAAGCATTGAATAATGTTGAATACGTCCCATACATCCTTCTTGACATGATATGCAGGGCCTAATAGATTTAAGATTGTTGCTTCTTAATTTATTTACATAATCAGGATCTGCAAGAAGTGGTCTACCAAGACTTATAATATCACATGTTCCATTTTCAATAGCATCTAGTGCCATATCTGGATTATCCATTCTTCCAGCACACATAATAGGTACATCTACAGTTTCTTTCATTAATTTAGCGTATGGTCTGTATAATCCCTTATCTTGATACATTGGGGGATGACTCCACCACCATGAATCGTAAGATCCAACGTCTGTGTCTAATGAATCATATCCATAGGATACAAGTAGTTTAGCAGCCTTAATTCCTTCTTCAAGATCTCTACCTTTTTCAGTAAATACTTCGCCTGGAAGTGCTCCGTCTCTTAGATCTTTAATAAAGCTCTTTGGTGAATATCTAAGAACTACAGGATAATCTTCTCCACATCTATCTTTGATTTCTTCAACTATTTCACGAGCAAAACGAAGTCTATTATCTAAGCTTCCACCATATCCGTCAGTTCTATGATTAAATAATGACATAGCAAATTGGTCTATAAGGTATCCTTCATGAACAGCATGAATTTCTATTCCGTCAAAACCAGCTCTTTTTGCATTATAAGCTCCATCTCCAAATTTTTTAACAATAGACTTAATTTCATCTATTGTAATTTCACGGCAAGTTTTATCAAGCCATCTGTGCTGAATTGGTGATGGTGCAACTGGTGGAAAATCTCCAAGGTTAGTAGGAATAGTAACTCTACCAAATCCTCCTGACATTTGAAGAAACACCTTTGCGTTATATGCATGTATTCTTTCAGTTAGTTCTTTACCTGTTCTAACAAATTGAACTGGATTATATGTAGAGCATGGACAATTTGGCATACCATGTTCTTCAACTTCATTATCTACAAAAGTAACTCCTGTAATAATTAATCCTGTACCGCCTTTTGCTCTCTCGGTATAATAATCAATTCCTCTTTGATTAAAGCCACCCTCACTATCAGCTAGTCCAAGTGGTCCCATTGGTGCTAATGCAAAACGATTTTTAATTTCACACTTACCAATTTTAATTGGTTCAAACAATTTTTTATACTTGTTCATATATACCCTCCTTAAATTAAATGTCAAATAAAACTTAAATTTCTATACAATAATCTAGGTTAAGACAATTATGTAATGCCTTTATCTACATTATGCACTTTTATATTTATGTATGTCAATGATAACATGTTATATATACTATGTTGTACTTTACTTTTCAATTAATTATGGTAAAATTATAAGAAAGAATGAGGTGTTGTTAAATGAGAACTTTAAAATATGCAATTTTAGGATTGATAAATAGAAAACCATTAACTGGTTATGATATAACTAAAGAATTTAATAGTGGGTTAGTTGAGTTTTGGTATGCTAATCATAGTCAAATCTATCCTGAATTAAGGAAATTAACTGATGAATGTCTAATTTCATATAAAATAATTATCCAAGGTGAAAAACTTGAAAAAAAATTATATACCATAACTGAAGAAGGAAAGGTATGTTTACAAAAATGGCTAAAGAAAGATGAACCTTTAGAAAACACTCCTAAAGATGTTTTTAGACTTAAAGCATATTTTTGTGATGAAATATCTAATGAAGATTTAGTAAAGCAATTCCAAAGCGCATTAAACAAACATTTTAAGAGATTAGAATATCTTGAAAATACTATGAAAGAGCTTTTAAAGATAAACGATATATCAAAAGTATCTTCACCGCGATTTGGAGATTATATTGTTTTAAATGGTGCAATTATGAGAGAAAAAGCCTACATAGAATGGATTGAAGATTGTATAAAAAAGATCTTATGTAAATAGTTTAGCCTCATTAAATACAAGGAAGATGCCTTTCGGAAAGCTCCCTTGTATAGGATATATTAATGAAGATTAATATATTTTGTTAATCATTGCATTTGCAATTATTTTTAATCTTTTCTTCCCAAAAGCCAAAGGCTATCCTTCCTGAAGTTAAAAGCTCTGGTGTTTCTGGATTTGATAGAAATACTAAGAAGTTACCGCCCTCACCAATAATTATTTTACCATTTTCACTTTCAACCAATGTTGTTTCAGGTTGTGCACGTCTTACGAAGGCCTTGATTCCTCCAGTGGGTTCACCTGTAACATTAGATGCATATTCTAGTCTTACCTTTGCTCTAGGTTGTGGCTTGATAACTAGATTTGTAGGAGTTACAGGTGCATAGTTAACATCTGACTCAGGCGGAGTTGCATTAAACCAAAACTGTGCACGGAAAGCTGAATCTGAAACATCAGTTACAGTCCAGACATTTACATGTAAAATTACACCTGATTTAATTGGATTGTATAACCTTGCCCAGGCACTTGTCCCTTCTCCAAATACTAAATTATCAGCATACCCAATAAAATATTGTCCAAGCGTTGATTCATATAGCTCTATGGGAATATTAACAGCTTTTAAAAGTGATTCATCGATATCTTTACACTTTATTTGATTCATTAAATTACCACCTCACTATACTGTATTTTACTTATAACATATAGTGACAAAGTAGAGGAATACTAGATAATAATATTATACAATTAATTGATCCTAAATCTGTTGGTACAGGTCTTGGACTAGTGATTTATAGAAGCATTGTTGATAATTATGGTAAAGGTACAACAGTTAACATTTCATTGTCCTTAGAGGGGAGAGGTATACTGCATCAGAGTTTGGAGTAGTATATATATTATATTAACAAAGTGGGGGTATTAGCTTGAAGAAAAAGCGGCGTAGAAAATTCAATAAAAAAATAGCAATCAAAAATTTATTAATACTATTTATTTGCGTAAGTTTATCCTTAATTACTATTAAAGCTATTTCATCATCATTCAAAAAGTTCAATGAAAATCATAATACTAATAATGTTATAAAACCTGTAGTACCTGCCGTTTCTCTTAACGTAGAGAATACAAACACTGAAGTACTACTATCTGCAGTAGGTGACTGTACTATAGGTACTGATAGTAAATTTAATTATGCTATTAGTCTTCCGGCGATGGCGCAGCATCAAAACAATGGGTTTGCCTATTACTTTAAAAATGTTCGTAGTATTTTAAGTAAGGATGATGTTACAATTGCTAATCTAGAAACAACATTTACGGATTCTAATGACAAAGCAGATAAACAGTTTAATTTCAAAGCCAGTAGCGATTATGCTAAAAGTTTAACGCTAGGTTCAATAGAAGGTGTAAACATTTCTAATAATCATATATATGATTATAAAGAAAAAGGGTTTCTTGATACAAAAAATGCCCTAGAAAAAGAAAAAATTAATTATTTTGGAGAAGGGTCTAAGTGGACTACAAAAATAAAAGGACAGTCCTTTGGATTTTTAGGTTATAGAGGGTGGTCCTTAGATAAAAGGTTTCTTGATAAATTAAAAGGGGATATATCACAATTAAAAAAGACTAACTCAGTTGTAATTATAAACTTCCACTGGGGAGCCGAAAATGCGTATTATCCAGTAGCGGCACAAAAAGACCTTGCTCACTTTGCTATAGATAACGGTGCAGATATAATACTTGGACATCACCCCCACGTAATTGAAGGCATTGAACAATATAAAAATAAAATTATCGCCTATAGTTTAGGAAATTTTTGTTTTGGTGGTAACTCTAATCCAAGTGATAAAACAACTTTTATTTTTCAAAGTAATTTAAAGTTCGTAAATAATAATTTAACATCTATCGGTGTACGGGTTATTCCTTGTAGTATATCTTCAGTAAATTATACAAATGATTATTGTCCAACTCCTCTCGCTAGCAATGATAAGGTAAACTTATTAAGTAACTTAAATAGACTTTCTGATAATGCAGGCTTTGAAATAAGTGATAAGTTCTTTTATATAAATACTAAGAAAGCATCTATAAATTAATATAGATGCTTTCTTAAAATATATTTCTAAATGATGAGTGGGTGCTGTTAATTTATTTTCGAGCCCATGTAGCAATAGCTTTAATATCATCAGGGGTTGTTCGACAGCAACCACCAATTAGCTGAGCACCTTTGTCAAACCAGCTTTTGGCACTACGACTATAAATTTCACTAGAGGAATTACCATGCCAAGTTTTAGAGGAGGCATCATATTCTTCTCCCGAGTTTGGATAAACTACTATAGGTTTTTTAGAATTGTTTTTGATTTCTTCAATCAAGGATTGTATATGGTTGGGTGCGCTGCAATTTATTCCTATGGCAGCCACTTGAGTAAAGGAATCTAGATATTTGGCACAATCAGAAATTAATGTACCATCACTTATCTGCAAATCATTTTTAGCGCTAAAGCTCATCCAACAATATACATTGGGGAATTCTTTAAGTAGTTTAGTAATGGCTTTAGCTTCTATAAGACTAGGTATTGTTTCACAAGCAAGAATATCTACACCTGCATCTACTAAGATTTTTACTCTTGGTCTATGAAATTCAATTAGTTCTTTTTCACCAATTTTATAATCTCCAAGGTATTCAGAACCATCTGCAAGATAAGCACCATAGGGGCCTACAGAACCTGCAACTAAGGGGAGTGGTCTATTTATTCTATGTAGTGGATCCTTCCAAAAATCATCCCTAGCTTTTATAGCAATAGTAGCAGATTTCTTAATGAGGGATATTGCTTCGAGTTTAGTGAAACCTTTTTCTACATATCCTTCAATAGTAGCTTGATAACTTGAGGTAATTGCGCAGTCAGCTCCAGAATCAAAATAGTCATAGTGTACTTTCTCTATTATTTCAGGATTCTGAGCAAGTATTTTTGCTGACCAGAGGGAATCATTAATGTCGCACCCTAATCGTTCAAGTTCTGTAGCTAAGGCGCCGTCTAAAATAATTAATGGAAAATCTTTTAAAATATTAGTTATTGGATTCATAATAACTCTCCTTCTTTTTATAGATTAATTTTTATTCCGTTTCTTGATATTCTTTATGTTCAAAATCACATTCCATAAGCGGAACTATCTTGGTTTTCTTTATAAACTTATAACCAAAATAGAAAATTGCAAATAATGGAATAGTCATATAATTTGTAATAAAACTAAACCAATCGAATTTGGGTTCTTGGAATATCCATATGTTTGAGCCAAATATAACAATAGTACAAAGTATCATAGCCATAATTGGACCGAATGGAAACCACTTAGCTCGATATTTTAAATCTTCAAGTTTTCTCCCCTGTGCAATATATGCTTTTCTGAATCTATAGTGGCATATTGCTATGCCTAACCATGCAAAGAAAGCTGTAATACCAGAAATGTTAACTAGTGCATAGTATATTTTACCATCACCAACGAGAGAAGCAAAAAAAGCTGAACAAGCAACAAGAGTTGTAAGGTAAAGTGCATTCATTGGAACACCCCTCTTATTTACTTTCCCAAAAAGTTTAGGTGCCTTTCCTTCCTTTGCCATTGAATAAAGCATACGTGATGAAGCATATAATCCCGAGTTTCCTGCTGAAAGCACAGCTGTAAGAATAACTGCATTCATGAGGCTTGCAGCAAATGCTAAGCCGGACCTTTCAAATACCATAGTGAAAGGACTAAAAGCTATTTGGTCTGTACCACTTTTTAAAAGGTTGGGATCATTAAAAGGAACGAGGAACCCAATTACTATGATTGCACCAAGATAAAATAAAAGGATACGCCAGAATACCATCTTGATGGCTTTTGGAACATTAACCTGTGGATTTTCACACTCACCTGCAGCAAGGCCTACAAGTTCAGTACCAGAGAAAGAAAAGCCTGCGAGTAGAAACACATTTACCATTCCAAATATGCCACCTATGAAGGGGCCCTTATTACCATTAACATCAGATAGTGTAAAGTTAGAGAAACCTGGCGAGTGTCCACCCATTATACCAAATATCATCAGAGTACCTACTATTATGAATGCTATTATTGTAATAACTTTAATACTTGAAAACCAATATTCACCCTCGCCATAAGCCCTTGCTGATGTAAGATTAAGTATAAATAGAACAACTAAGAATAATACACTCCACAAGGTTGCATTAGTACTCGGAAGCCAGAACTTTATAATGATGGATCCTGCGACTAATTCACAGGCCACGCATGTAGCCCAGCAAAACCAATAGTTCCAACCTAAAGCAAATCCAAATGCAGGATCTACAAACCTTGTAGCATATGTTTCAAAGGAACCTGAAACTGGTAACAATGTTGCCATCTCTCCAAGAGATGTCATTAAAAAATATACTAAAATACCCATAACTGCATATGCAATAATTGCGCCACCGGGGCCTGCTTTGCTTATTGTACCGCCACTAAGTAAAAATAACCCAGTACCTATTGCACCACCAATTGCAATCATATTTAAATGTCTGGCTTGTAAACTCCTTTTGAGTTCACCGTGGTGCTCCACTTCAACCTCTGTCTTTATTTCGACTTTTGTGCTCATTTGAAACCTCCTTATTTTATATGTTTATAAATTCTGAATATTTAACTATACTGATAAGTTTACCATTAATATGTAATCATGCAATACATATAATGCATATATGCTTAATAGTTTTAAAAATAGCACTATATGATTCGTAAAATAGCTTGTCCACTATATTAACGAATTATGTAATGAAATTAGATATAGTTATCTTAATTTATAGAAATATAGCTAGGTAACAAATAGTTATCACCTAGCTATATTGTTTTATACTATATATTAAAACAGTTATATTTTATTTATACTATTGTCTCAATATTAACGAGATTAGGTTCAGTACCAGCAGGTGTTGCAGAAACATATATTTTTACTAGTCCAGTTTTAGGTGGTAATGTTACAGTAGTAGACTTAGCTATAAATACATAGTTAACTCCATTTACAACTTGAGTAGCAACTACTATAGGTTCAAAAGTAGAACCTACGAAGCCTTTTAGAGCAATACCAAGTACTTTTTTATTTTCTTTACTAACAGGTTCTTGAATTGTCCATCCCCCACAAACTTTCATCTCATTCCCTCCTTATTATTTTACTTGAATGTACCTAAATAATTATATATTTTTGATAGGTTTTCTATATACAAACAATATATGGATTTTGTTGTTTAAGTGTGATTGGAGAAAATTAAAAATATTTACTTTATAATACAATATTAAACGATATATAAAGTATATTTCAAATCCTTATAAAATCCTTATAATTGCTTGGTATTATAAAACTATAGTAAAGGAAAGGGTGATAAATATGGATTCTTATATTTTGAAAACAGAAAAATTGTGTAAAAATTTTGGGAAACAACAGGTAGTTAACAATATATCACTAATGGTTGAAAGGAATTCTATCTATGGGTTACTTGGTCCTAATGGTGCAGGAAAATCAACAACATTAAAAATGATAACAGGGCTTTTACGTCCAACCTCAGGTAATATAATATTTGATGGACATCCATGGAATAGAAAAGATCTAAAAGATATTGGAGCATTAATTGAATCTCCGGCACTTTATGGCAATCTTACTGCGAAGGAAAATCTCAAAGTACACACTAAATTGTTAGATTTGCCTGATTCCGAGGCACGTGAGGTACTTGAAATTGTGGATTTAAAAAATACGGGGAAGAAAAGAGCATCACAGTTTTCAATGGGTATGAAACAACGTTTGGGAATTGCCATTGCACTTTTAACTCATCCGAAACTTTTAATTTTGGATGAACCCACCAATGGACTTGATCCTATTGGAATACAAGAACTTCGGGAATTGATTCGTTCTTTTCCATCTCAGGGTATTACGGTAATTTTATCAAGTCATATGCTTTCAGAAGTAGATCAAGTTGCTCATCACATTGGTATTATCAGCAATGGGATACTAGGCTATCAGAATGAAATTCATAAAGAGGATGATTTAGAAAAACTATTTATGAAAATTGTGAAAGAAAGTAGAAAAGAGGATGATGCATCTAATGATTAATTATTTGCAATCTGAAAATTTAAAATACAAGCGAACATTCTCTCGAAAGCTCATTGTCATGGCTCCATTATTTTTTATATTATATGCATTACTTACTATGGCAAATATGGGGACTGAAAATAATTATTTTATTATTATGGTTTTTAACTGGTGGCCACTTATATTTATGCCTATTGGTTCTGCACTACTTTCTTCTCTTTCTGATGCTAAAGAAAGAAAAGCTGGAAATTATAGAGGATTACGTTCACATAATGTAAGGAGCATAAGATTGTGGCTTAGTAAAAATGCTATTATCGCCTTCTATATGTTTTTATCATCCATAATTCTCATAGCCGTTGTCTTTCTATATAGTTTTTTAAGATCAGGAAATATGGCTCCGTTTTTGAAAATTTGTGAAGCAAGCATGGTAATTTGGATCACATCGGTTGGTTTGATTCCGATTTATTTGTTCCTTGCAACATGGTTAGGTATGGTTGCATCAATTGGAAGTGCTTTAATTGGACTTTCAGCAGGCGTTATTATGGCTACTGGTCCATCGTGGATATTTGTGCCTTGGAGCTGGCCATTGCGTTTAATGTGTCCTATTGTTCATGTACACCCAAGTGGTGCTCCTCTTCAGAATGGGGATATATTAATGAATCCATCTGTGATTCCAATTGGTATTATTGTATCGCTTGTATTTTTAATTATAACATCTTTACTTACCTCAATCTGGTTTTCTAAAAGGGAGGTGCGTTAACTTTGAATATATTTAAATGTATCTCTGCTGATTGGATGAAAACAAAGCGGACTGCAATTAGACTTATTTTTATTTCCATACCCATAACTTATTCTATTTTAATGTTATTATATTTTTCAAACAATAAAACACAATATATAATGTATGATGGATTTTTTAAGGTGATTTCAGTTTTTCTCCCCCTTTTGGTAGGTTTAATTTCAGGGCTTATTGGTATGCAGGAAGAAGGTGCAGGAAATTTTAGCATAATCCTAAGTTCAACTGTTCCAAGAACAACAAGTTATCTTAGCAAACTTTTTTTACTTGAGTTTATGACCACTATTTCCATTTTTCTTTCTACTTCTATGTTTTTACTTGGGATGAGATTTATTTTGCATATAGAAAACATTCAATATAGTTTGTTTTTTCAAGGTTCATTGCTAACGGTTATTGGTTGCCTATTTTTGTATGTATTTTACCTATTTTTAAGTTTTGCATTTGGAATGGGAGTTTCAATTGCGTTAGGTGGAGCAGGCTTTTTAATTGCTGCAATTATGGGTGCAACTGTAGTAGGTGATAAGATATGGAAGTTTATTCCTTGGACATGGTCCACACGCCTTTCGATTATCCCAGAAAGCCTTATGCCTGGGATACAACTTCCTATAGGATTAGCTCCATCACAAGTTCTTATGTGGCTCTATGGAAGACACCTTCCATTTGTATTCGTAATCACAATTATGCTGATAATTGCTAGCATTATCTGGTTTAATAGGTGGGAAGGTAGAAAGTCCTATGAATAATAATTTTTCGAAATTTTTGTTTATTTGTTTAAAGGGTGAGAGTATAATGCAGACATCCTAATATAAATTGATTCCTGTTGTAACATTTTTGAATCTTTTGTATATGCACTTATTCCACCTATTTTAAACAAATCATCTATTGAACTTGTTGCTGATGAGTACTCTTTTATAAAATTACTATATGCAATTGATTTTGCATCATCTACTTTTTCTATAGATTTTTGCACTGGATTTAATATTCTTTCTTCAATTATAGAAGGGTTCTTAAGTAAAGTTGATACACTAACATTGATTGAAAAATGCTTATCATTATTTGTTTTGTCTGTATTATTTGGTTTAGTGTCATCTAATTTTCCAAATTCAAGTGTTATATTAAGACTCTTAGATAATATAACACTAGTTTTACCATCAGATCCAGTTAGCTTAATTGTCTTATCTCCTAATACATTATTTTCTTCTTTTTGATTCATAAGACTGCCTAAATTATTTAATAATTCCTCTGCTTGTTTTTCAATTTTTGACTTATCATTTTCACTCAGATCAGAACTTGTATATTGCTTTGACAGTTCTTTGAGTTGGTTGCCTATATCTTTTATATTGTCTAATCCTACCTCTTTTTCTTGTAAAGTTGACATTCCAATTTCTATTTGTTGTTCTGAATTTTGACTAAGTGCAAATTGACTATTCATATTCCTTATTTTTTGTTTCATAATTTCTTCAGAACTTGAATTTTTGGCATTAGTAATAATATTATTGTTATTCACTACCTTTTGAAGTTGTTGGTTACTAATATTATTTATATATGGATTTTTTACATTTCCAATAATCATTTTATATTTTCCCCCTTTAAATAAGATCTAAAAAAACAAATCATATTATAGTTATCGAAATTAAAAGATCAAACATTAGGTTTAAGAAAGAAATTTTTGAATAAAATAACTTATAATTGAAATTATGATATAATATAGTATAAAAAACAAACTACAATTTAGAAAACATTTGTAGATTATGGTGCTGTAATATAGTTATGTTTTTTTGATAAATATATTTTAAAGGAGTAATAATTATGATTAGTTTAAAAAAACATAAAAAATGCATATTATTTCTTATATGTTTAATTTCTCTATCTATATTAATGGTGGTATATAATAATCAAAAACAAAACCAGAACCAAAATAAACAACATAATAAATTTGGTCACATTGATAAAAATAATATCACCAGTTTTAAAGTAAGAAATATGAAAGGCGAGGAAAAAGAAATTAAAAATCAATCAGATAGAGATAATCTAATTGATTTAATTAATAGTTTGAAAATTACCAAGTCAGATGTGGAACTACGTGATGGAATTGGCTTTGGTGTTATAATAATATATTCAAATGGAGAGAGGTTTTCAGCCAGTTTTTTGGCTTCAAGTATGGTTTATTTAATTGATGACAAGAGTATTTGTTGTGACATAGACAAAAATATTGTTGATAATTTAAGAAATTGTTATGATAAAAATTAGGGTAAAATCTTTTTTATTTTCTATCTTTTGCATTTGAAAATATGTTGATTTTCAATGACCCAAGTACTGTAACCATCAAAACTAGTGCCACGAAACCACAACCGAAAAATCCTAAATTAGGTCCAAATTTTTCTGTAATGGTGCCTGCAAAAAGATTTCCAAGAGGGGTGGTTCCATTATTAGCCAAGGAATAAACGCTCATTACTCTACCTCTGTAATCATCACTTGTGTTTAATTGAATTGTTGAATTTACTGAAGTTGAAAAAGCTACGGTAAAAAATCCTACTAATGCGAGCATTAGCGAAGACATTAAGTAAGAATGTGTAAACAGCAAAACAGTTTGAGACAAACAAACTAATATTGAACTGCCATAGAGTAATTTCTTATTTGGACCTTTTCTAGTAGTAGTTATAACGGTTAAAGCTGCGATAAGAGAACCTACTCCCATTACTGATAAAAGAGTACTATATCCACCAGCTCCTTGATGAAGAACTATTGTAGAAAAGACAGGAATAATAACATCGGAATTCATAGAGAAGGTTCCTACTGCAAACATGGATAACACTGCTGCTAAAATTGTTTTATTTGATATAATATATTTTAAACCCTCAAATATGCCTAAAAATATGTTACCACTTTGTTTTCTTATATATGAACGAGTTGGTTTAATCAAAAGGATACCTATAATTACAGCTATAAAGCTTAAACCATTAAAAAAGAAGCATAGTGCGGTTCCAAAACGTACCATTAAATAGCCTGCAATTGCGGGTCCTATAATTCTTGCCATATTAAATACAGATGAATTTAGTCCAATGGCATTTATTATGTTTTTCTTTTCAACCAATTCTGGTATAAAAGATTGTCTTGTAGGCATATCTAGCGTATTTACAAAACCCATTATGATTGCAATAACAAGTACGTGCCAATAGTGTACTTTACCACTCCATACTAGAAAGGATAGTGTAAAGGCTAACATCATCAAAATGCTTTGAGTAAATATAAGCACTTTTTTCTTGTTAAATCTATCTATAAACACACCTGCAAATAGAGAGAAGAAAAGAACTGGGGTAAATTGGGCCACACCTAAAAGTCCTAATAATAATGGGGATTTTGTAATACTATATACTAACCATTGCTGAGCTGTTCGCTGCACCCAAGTGCCGAGTAGAGATATGCACTGTCCGGTCCAAAAATATCTAAAGTTTTTTTCCTTAAGTGCTGGAAAAGTATTACCTAAATTTCTTCTAACTACAGATAAGCTACTCATTAATATCTCCCTTTTTAGATAAAAACTTTTTTTATTGACAGTTCAAATTCATAATCATAATATGCTTTGGTTTTAATAAATTCAATTTTACATTTGACAACATATTATTAATATAACTAATACTAATAATAGTACTGGCATTAATATTAGTCAATTAATTGAAAATTATAAATTGTAATTATAAAACATATATGGTATTTTAAAATTGGATATATATTAATATAAATAAATTATTCATATAAAAAGGAGATTAGAAAATGTCAGAAAAAATATTAAATCAAACTATTTGCTTAAAACAATACATATCAGAAAGGGAATATAAGGAAATAAATCAACTCGAAATACTTTGTAGTTTGAAAGACAAAACCAATTTAAAATTAGAATTAGATTATAAGGTAAGTGTAGCCAAAGATGATTATATAGGTTTAAAGAAAATCAATGAATATTTATATTATGTAGAAGATGTTTTAGTGGCCTACCTTGGTATTTCAAGCTTTGGAGGTAATAATGGTGAAATTAATGGTATGACTCATCCAGACTTTCGTAGAAAAGGGTTATTTACAAAGCTTTTTAAACTTGCAACGGAGGAGTGCCAGAAAAGAAACTTTAAAAATATATTTTTATTATCAGATGGTAAATCAACATCGGGAACCTTTTTTATAAAGGCTGTATTTGGAAAATATGACTTTTCAGAGTATAGAATGAAGCTACTTAACAAAACTGTTTTAGAAAACATAAATTCAATCAGTTTAAGAAAAGCTGAGAAAGCAGACAAAAAGGAAATAGCGAGACAAAATGCAATGTTTTTCTATGGTTCAGAAGAGGGTGAAAGTTTTCCAGAAGAAGAGGAGATCATAAATATGACAACATATATGGTTGAATTAAATAAAGCCATTATAGGTAAAATTAGAATAGAATATAGCGATAATTCAGCCTTTGTATGTGGCTTTGGAATATTGCCAAATTTTAGAGGTAAGGGTTATGGAAAACAAGCTTTAAAAGAAGTTTTACGTATAATTAATGAAGAAAACATAAATGATGTAGAATTGGATGTGGAGTCTAAAAACGACACTGCACTTAATTTATACAAAGTTTGTGGCTTTGAAGAAATGTCTGTAATGAATTATTATAGGTTTAGCATATAATAGTTTCAAATGTTTTATAAATGAGGACTTAAAAGAAGAATATATAAATATTATAAATAATTTAGCATTAAAGGGCGCTGAGGGAGTAGTGCTTGGCTGTACAGAAATACTTTTATTAATAAAGCAAGAAGATGTTAATATACCGGTTTTTGATACAACAACAATACATGCTATCTCTGCAGTTGAATTTGCTTTAGATAAATAGTATACAAATTATTGCAATACTACACTATATATTCAAAAAATTATATTAAACAGGCTCTAGCAAAACTGCTAGAACCTTTGACTTTGGCGAAGAAAATGGTATTTGAACTCGTGGAAGGTGACTCTTGCAAAAGATTGTATAAGAGAAGATCTTAATCTCCTTTTATCTTTATCATAACATTCATACTGAATTTATTCTTTTCTAGTACTATGTCCATAATTCCATCATATTTTTTAATAGCCATTTTTATATTAGAAATTCCAATACCATGATTACATTTATCTAGTTTAGTACTAGTAATTTGGTTTTCACTATATTGAAGTTTACCAGTAGTAGTATTTGAAACTTCAATAATCAAGTACATACCTCTAATATAAGATTTAACCGCAATTACTTTATCGATATTATTATCTGTGATTTTTCTGCAAGCCTCTATTGCATTATCTAAAGAGTTACCTAAAATCACACATAAATCTATAGGTTGAAACAAGCTTTCCGTAGGAAGTATAAAATCACATATAAATTCTATTCCTTCCCCTTGTGCAATATTGTATTTTTCATTTATTACTGCATCAGATATAGAATTGCCTGTCTTAATTTTAAAATCTAATTTACTTACAGTATTACCTATATTATCCAGATATTTTTTTATTTCTTCAATATTGTTGTCTTCAGTCAAAGATTTTAAACAAGCAAGATGATTGTTTAAATCATGGATTACACTGCTTATGCCACTATAAAATTGTGCTATATTTTTGCTATGTTCTAACTGCAGCTTAAATTGTTGTTCCATAATCATATTTCTTTGTTTTTCATCTTCTCCTTCTAGCATTTTTTTAAAGGTATAAGCAGTAATTACTATAGAAAATAGCAATGTAAAGCTTACAAAGGGCAACGCATAATAAATTTTAGGAAACAGGTAAGGTAAATAATATTGTTTATCTCCAATTTTAATAGTTTGAATCATAAAAAAAATAATTGCTAAGCTATAACTTGCTAAGCAGGGAATGAGTAAATATAAACTTTGATATACATTTATTGACTTTTCTTTTAAATTTAAGAACTTACAAATGTTTTTTAAAAATAGAAAGAGCACTATATAGCGTATGCTATCAGTGACCACATTTTTTGTGAAATAGAGTATCACATTTTCACGAAATAATATATTCATATTACTTACCATAGGAATCAATCCGAAATCAAAAGTTAAGAAACTTAAGCTAATTAGTAATAGTATAGTATCCTTTACAAGAACAGCATAAAGCTTTATGAAAAAATCACCATTACATAAAATATAAATAATAATAAACCAAACTACATTATATATAAGTATTCTCCATATCAATCCCTGAAGTTTCATAATAAAAAAATCTATTGCCGTTATAAATGCAAAACCCAAGATAAATTTCCAAGCTTTATTTTTAAATCCTAAAAAATTCTTATAAAAGTAGTATTCAACTACATATTGCAAAGGTAGGACACAGTATATAGATAAAAGATTAGCTATTTGAAATATTTGCTGCTTTTCCATGGTTACTGCTCCTCATTTTTTAAATAGTACATAAATTTCCTGGAGAAATCAGCTGATTTATATTTTGATAAATAAATTTTTTCACAGTTTCTTAAAGTAATGGAGCTACTATCAAAGCTTTGAACATATCTTAAATTCACAATATAACTCTTATGACATCTAAAAAAATCGGATCCTTGCAGTTCATGTTCCATGTCAGATATTTTATAATAATATTCAATTATATTACAGGAGGTATGCACCTTTAATTTTCTTTGTTCTGATTCTATGTACAGTATATCTTTAATAAAAATCTTATTTAGATTACCCATAATTCTTGTAATAATAAATTTATCATTCTTCTCAAACTGTGTTAAAGCAGAACGTAAAATTTCTTTAAACTTTTCTTCTTGAACTGGTTTTAAAATATAATGAAAAGCTCTTACGTCAAATGCCTCAAATACATAGCCTTTAAAACCTGTTATAAATATAATAACTGAAATTTCATTTATAGACCTAATTTTTTTAGCAACTTCTATTCCAGTAAGCCCATTCATTTGGATATCTAAAAAGTACATATTAAATTTTTTTATACTAAGCAGTAATTCTTCTCCGTTACTAAATTCAGATATGTCATATTGCTCTTTATTTAGATTTCTTTCAAGCATTTTCACCAAGTCTTGTCTTTGATTTTGATCATCTTCACAAACAGCTATTTTCAACATAGAACCACCTCAGCATTTATTATAACATGAATCATTTTTAAGCTGTAGCGTCTACATTCTGGCCATCCTTGCTGGCATTCTCAGGCATATTATCATTATAATACTGAATATTTTTAACAATTTGTTGCTGCTGTGGTGATAATTTATCTTCACCTTTTGTATTAACAGTGCTTTTATTTTGTTGATTTTTATCAATTGCCTCATTAAAGGTGGGTTTTACTCTAATATCCTTAAGGCCATTGTTTATGGTATTTAAGTTGTTTCCAATGTTTTTAGAAATATTATCCATTTGATCCGCTAATTTTGCAACTTGTTTTTTTTTGGCAATGGGATTTAGTCCTCTACCTATATCTAGCTTTATTTCACTTTCCAAAACTTTTGTTTCTCCCGTCATAGACTTTTTTTCAGAAGATAGAACTTGGATTTTTGCTAGATTTCCTGAAAGGTTTAATAGGCTGCCCATCTGATCACAAACAACATCTGTTTTTGTATTATTAGAAGAATGAGTCTTTGATTTTTCTTTCGTTTTTTTAGTTTCCTTATTTTTCTCATCGGTATCAAGAAGCTTGCGCTGATCTTCCATCTGAATTTTACTTATTTGTGCATCAATTTTTTTTATTTGACTATCGATGTTTTCCAATTTATCTTTTATTGAAGATATGCTCTCATCACTTTTTAAAGATCGATCTACAAGATCATTTTTACTGTCTATTAAATTTTGTTTTTGCTTCATTAGTTGGTCCAATATTTTATTTTTATTAATTCCTCCCAAAGATGAATTTCTATTTTTCTTTATATTATTTGATTTTTCAGTTTTCGCTATATTATCCTTAGAAGCAGGACTTGTATTTAATGAACTAGAAATATTCATATGTAATCCTCCCTATGCTATATTTTAGAATGTATCAAATGAAATAATTATTTAGATAATAACATAAATAATCACGCCAATGATTATATCGTAATAAATGCTAGATAGTTTATTATATTGTATTAACAGGTGCTTAAAATGTAATGAATAGATTTTATATTATCTGTTCCAGATGCGAACAAAACGATATATAATTAAATTGAGATTAAAAAAACTGTATTAGGAGGAAAAATGTGAAAATACAATTATTGGGGAACTGTACAATATTGTTATCAAGTAAAAATTCACAAATATTGTTTGATCCATATTTCAATAATTTTGGGAATCTATTATATAAAAGAACTACTAATGTTTCCAATTATTATAAAGATATTAAGCACCTAGATGCAATTTTACTTAGTCATGATCATTTTGACCATATGGATATTAAGTTTTTGAGCAAATTTAAAGATAGATGTAATATATATGCTCCAAAGTGGTCATTAAAACCACTAATATTTAGGAGTAAGCCAGTTTGGATAGGTGATAAATTTGCTGTTGGCGATTTTTCAATAACTGTTGTACGGGCTAATCACATATGTCCAGCGGTTGGATATATCATTAAGTCAGAAGATTTAACATTATATTTTGCTGGCGATACTTATTATGGAAAATTTATGAAATATATATCTGAAAAGTATACAATTAATATTGCAATGTTGCCTATAACACATTATCTACCTCCAATGACTATGGGAGAAAGAGGTGCATTATTATGTTTAAGAGAGTTAAATCCAAGATTTTTAATACCAATGCATCAAGATATTATTCAAAGGTTTCAATTTACTAATTCTACAATAGCCATAAATGAGTTAAATGATAAAATTAGGTCAAAAAAATTATCAACTAAATTAATTCATTTAGACAATGGAGAAATCTTCGATACAAATAGTAATGAAATTAAAATAGAAAAATAAAAAAGCTATTTCAACCTTTAAAAGATTGGAATAGCTTTTTTATATAACAAAGACACCTGGCTTACGGGTGAATTGATTTATATATATAGTGAGAATGTTTCAGGCTGAGCTGTAAAAGAAGAAATAGTAGCTGTTCCTTTTGTAAAGTATAAAACTGCAAAAATTCCATCATCAATGTTATACATAGTTTTTAAAGATGGAACAGCTTGAAGTGCCAATTCTTTTACTTCACGTCTGTCATCATTTGCAACTTCTCCAGTAACACGGATCCATTGTCCTTTTTTATTCATGCCAGACATCTCGACTTTAGGATTTTCTAACATTTGTTTAAAACATTTTTTTGTATTGTTTGTGACAATGTATAATTTTCCTTCATATTCAAAGACAGCACCAAATGGTCTAACTCTTGGTTGGTTGCCTTCGGTAGTTGCTAAGTAAAAAATACCACTCTCTTGTAAAAATTCTAATGCTTTATTCATAATTGTTGCTCCTCTCATGTATGTATGTTAAGATTGATTACACACTAATAGTACCATGTATATCTAAGATAACAAGTACGATCTTTTATTGATGTTAGTATATAAAAGATACTATGGAGGAAACTATGTTGGAGAGTAAAAATAGTCTTTTGGGGAAATGCCCATATTTTACAGCGCAAAAAATATTTTCTGGAAAATGGTCAATATTAATTTTGTATCATTTGAGTGATGGAGCATTACGGTATGGCGAGTTACAAAGAGGAATAGGTGATATCACTCAGTCTACACTAACAAAACAATTAAGAATGTTAGAAGATTATGGATTGATTAGTCGACATGTTTATTCGGAAATTCCACCCAAGGTTGAGTATTCACTAACTGATTTAGGAAAAGCATTCGATCCAGTATTAGAACAGTTTGGAATTTGGGGAGATAAGTATATTGAATCTCTTAAAAATGAATAGGGTATAAAAAAGCAATAAAACATACTATTAGCATATAATATAACATATTTATAAGGTGATTGACAGTTGATGGGTGATATGATATTCTTTTACTAAGTATGAAAAAAGGATAGGTGAGCACATTGAGGAAAATTAATGCTCTAATTAAATATGAAATTATTAATTTAAAAAGAGGAAAACTTATATGGGTTATTGCTGCTTTATATGCTTTTGGTACTAAAATGTACTCTTTCTCGTCATCAAATTTGTTATTTATGTTGTAATGAAATATACAATATTATAAATAATTTGTCAATAAACAATTAATTATATTTATTATTATAATCAAAAAAGATTGACGATATTACTAGTTAGTAGTATATTATAAATATGGATAAAGAAAAAAATACTTATGGTGAATTTGTAGATTTAAATTTAAAGGCATTAATAGCATTAAGTAGATGTACTCATGATGTTCATAAAAAAGAATATAAAACTATCAAAGAGGGAGGGTTAACAGTTTCTCAGTTTGCAGTGCTTGAGATATTATATCATAAAGGAGATTTAAGAATTAGTGAAATAATGGATAAGATTCTTTCAACAGGTGGAAATATGACTGTTGTTATAGATAATTTAGCTAAGGTAAATCTTGTTAAGAGATGTTCTGATCCAAAAGATCGACGAGTTAATTTGATAAGTATTACTGAGGAAGGAAGAAGTCTCATAAGTGATATATTCCCAAAACATGTAAAAAATATAAATGGAATTTTCAGTAACTTAACATCAGAGGAAAAGATAAATTTAATAAGTTTATTGAAAAAATTATCAGGTGTATAAATATATACACCATAATTTCGATTAAATAGTACTAATTAGTAATAAACTGAAAGGAGATTTTACAATGTTAAGAAAATTAGAAAGCGGAAAAATGGGGTCAAGTAATTTAGGGTGGTTAAGGAGCAAATTTCACTTTTCATTTGCAGAGTATTATAACCCAAATAACATGGGATTTGGAGTATTAAGAGTGATAAATGATGATTTAATTAATCCTAATACTGGATTTGATACACATCCTCATCAAAATATGGAGATTATATCCTATGTTGTTAAAGGAGAGTTAACTCACGGTGATAGTATGGGTAATAAAGGTAATTTGAAACGTGGTGATGTGCAATATATGAGCGCAGGTACAGGAGTTTATCACAGTGAGCATAATTTAGGAGAAGAGGTAGCGAGATTTCTTCAAATATGGATATTGCCTGATAAAGAAGGACATAAACCCAATTATGGTGAATACAAATTTGAATGGAATGATAGAAAAAATAAATGGCTTCATATGGTATCAAGTAATCAAGGTGACGCAGTTGTAAAAGTAAACCAGGATATAAATATATTTACATTAGAATTAGATGAGAGAAATGTAATTGATTATTGTGTAAAAGCAGATAGGCAAGTCTATTTAGTTCAAATAGAAGGAAAATCAAATATTAATGGAATTATTCTAAATGAAAGAGATGCCATGGAAATTATTGAAGAGGATATAAAGATAAAGGCAGAAGTACTTTCACATTTTATTATTGTAGAGATGAAAAAAGCTTAGGAGACGGCTAGATTAATAATAGAAAAATTATAATAAGCTTTAGGATGACAATCCTAAAGCTTATTATAAGATATATTT
This sequence comes from Clostridium estertheticum, assembly GCF_026650985.1. Lineage (GTDB taxonomy): Bacteria > Bacillota > Clostridia > Clostridiales > Clostridiaceae > Clostridium_AD > Clostridium_AD estertheticum_C. The sequence continues at coordinate 3,237,016 of NZ_CP086239.1, read as the reverse complement.
TGTATTAATGTTTATAATTAAGACTGAATATATCCAGATTGAGATTATTTATTATTTTTCTCAAATATAACCTTACCTGCACAAACCTTAGATTGACCAAACCACATACATTTTGCACATTTCAAACATTTGCCGGTATCTTTTCCTTCCTTGGCATCATTTGCCCAATTAGGATTTATAAGAAAGCCCCTAGCAATATCTACAATGTCTACATTTGTATCAGTTAATATTTGCTCTGCAATTTCAGCTGAATTAATTCCATCAACTGCAAATACTGGGATTGAAACTACTTCTTTAATTTTCTGGGCTGCATAAACAGCATTAGAGTATTTATAATCTTTATTTACGTGCATTTCTTGTTCACTCATAAATCCATAAGAAATATCAAGGAAATCTATTCCGCTTTTTTCTAATATTTTAGCGTAATGTATTCCATCTTCTATTAGTGGTTCAAATCCTCCCAAACGGATTCCGACAACAAACTCTTTAGGCGTTGTTTTTCTAATTTCATCTAAAATTTCTATCACAAATTTCTCAGGGTTAGTGCCATATTTATCAGTTCGTGTATTTACTTTTTTATCTAAAAATTGGCTTATTAAATAGGCATGACATCCATGAAGTTCAATACCATCATATCCTGCTTTGTAAGCTCTTCCTGCAGCTTTTATAAAATCATTTTGTATAGATTTTATATCTTCACTAGTCATAACGCGTCCAACAACTATATTTCCAACATAATTTTTATATTCATATGGACTTGGACACATTGGATTGTTTGATATTCCAACAACTCCTGCATGATGAATTTGAAGAAATATTGGACAGTTTTCTTCATGAACTACATCTACTATTCTTTTTAGTCCTTCAATTTGAGCATCTTCCCATATTCCAAGTTGATTTCCAGATAATTTTCCATCATTATTAACACAGGTAGCCTCTTGAATTATAAGTCCTGCTCCACCTTTAGCTAACTTTTCATAACGTTCTACATTTTCAATTGCTACATATCCATCAGGTCTGAATCCAACAACCATCGGAGGAACACAAATACGATTTTTCATTTTTATATTTTTAATATTAAATTCGGTAAATAATTTTTTCAAAAATAACACGCTCCTATTTCACTATTTCATTTACATATAACCCTTTATATGTTATGTTGTTATTATATCTTACTAAGGAACACAATATCAAGTACGCACATTTTTGTGCCCTGAATTTGGAGGCATCATTTATGAAAGATGAACTAAAGAAAACACCACATATTTATTCTAAGCAGTGTCCTGTTGTTCATGCACTTGAGATTATTGGCGGTAAGTGGAGAATCGCTATTATATGGGAATTATCCTCTGAAAAAAGCGTTAGATATAATGAACTTAAACGAAGGATACCTGGAATCACTAATATTATGTTAACACGTTCTTTAAAGGCTTTGCACGAGCATGGCCTTGTAGATAGAATAGAGTATAATAAAATTCCACCTCATGTAGAGTACTCTTTAACAGATACCTGTCATGATTTGCTACCTGCATTAGTAATTATAAATGAGTGGGGAAAAAAGCTGAGTAGCCAACAAGAAAATTTATTAGCAGTACAAAATAATATTGGATTTTACAATATAAAAAGGGGAAATTAATAATGAAAATTGTAGCTTTAGAATTTTATAAAAATGGAGAAATGAGAGAAGCCTTTGCTTTAGGTGGATCTATGAAGAAAGAAGATGTGGACTCAAATAAAATATACCCAGCTAGTTTACAAAATTATTTAATAGACACAGGGAAAGAAATTATTTTGGTAGATACAGGATTACCAGTTGAAACCGCACCATTTGAACGAACACCTAATCAAATGTTATATATGGGTGAAAAAGTTGCTGATTTTGTAACTGCCCTAAAAAATGTTGGATATAAACCTAGTGACATAGACAAGGTTGTAATTACTCATAAGCATCCTGATCATTCTGGTGAAATAAGATTATTTAATAACTCAAAAATATATATATCTGAAACAGAAGCAAACGACATGAAATTAGATGGTGAAAATATAATTAAAGTTAAGTTTGAAGATGGTAAATATCATAATTTCGAAAGCAGTAAGAAAATAGCAGATGGAATTGTTATGTTACCTGCCCCTGGTCATACCGAAGGAACTTCAATAGTTGTTGTAGAAGACAATAAATTATATTATATGATTCATGGAGATATAACTTATACAGATGAGGCACTAAGAAGAAATGAGTTATCAGTGGTATTTGAAAATAAGGATTTAGCTTTTGAAAGCTTAGCAAAGGTAAGAGAATTTATTAAAAAGAATGCTACTGTTTATTTATCAACACATACTCCAGAAGCTTTAAATTCTTTAGATAAAAAATCAATCATGAAATTATAAATATATATAAAATAAGTCATTAACTGCTTAAATGTAGTCCCATCATACATTTTTAGGCATTTAAGTAGAACCCATATGAGGTAACTAAAAGTTACTTTATATGGGTTTTTATAATTAAGGCTAATTTGTTATAAAAATCTGTTACCATAAAGAGAGGTATCTGCATTTTCTTAATAAATTTGTAAGAATTATGATAGGTATTTTGTAAAAAGTATATTGTATAATTGGTTATAGTTACCGATATTGAAGGGGGAAACACCAAATGAAAAAAGTTATGCTCATTTTTCTTATTATAGTTTTTACGAGTATAGGAGTAATATTTTTAAAAAATAATATTATACAAAATGAATATCCACACTTAAACGAAAATATATATGATTTTCTACAAGATAAAGGGAAGCGGACAGATGTTTATAATACATCCGTAAAATTAAATAAGGGTAGTTCAAAAAATACCTGTGTTTATTTTTTATCTGAAGTTTTAAGAAAAAACAATTTTAGCGTGCCGTTAGAAACAAGTAATACAGAGCAAATGATATCTTTACTTTCAGATAAAGGTTTTAAAAAACAAAGCGATTATAGAAAATTAATGTCTGGGGATATATGCTTTACTACAGATGCTAATGGACAGCAAAGTGGTTTTCCAACTCATACTTATGTATTTATGAAATGGGTAAAAGAAGGAAGTTATGATTATGCATATATATGTGATAATCAAGCAAAAGATTATAAGGGTAAAATTTATCACATTCGGAATATAAACATTACGGTTAAATCTAATGGTTTAGCTAAGGATCCTTTTGCATTTTTTATGAGAAAGGCTTAGTTGTAAAGTTCTCTTATTAACATATATAATATAAATAATGGGGTGATTGGCATGACTAAATTTAATGTTTTAATTGTAGATGATGAATATGAAATAAGGGAAGCTATTGAGATATATTTGAAAAATGAAGGGATAAAAGTGTTTCAAGCGGTGGATGGTATAGAGGCCTTGGAGGTTTTGAAAGAAGAAGAAATTCACCTTATATTAATGGATATAATGATGCCTAGAATGGATGGAATTAAGGCTACCTTTAAAATCAGGGAAAATAAAAATATTCCAATAATAATGCTTTCAGCTAAATCTGAAGATACAGACAAAATACTAGGTCTTAATATAGGTGCGGATGATTACATTACAAAACCGTTTAATCCAATGGAACTTATAGCAAGAGTTAAATCTGGACTTAGAAGATATACAAACCTTGGTAATTATAAAGAATGCGATGATGAGATAAATGTGCGAGGACTTATATTAAATAAAAATTCGAAAATGGTAACGGTGGATGAAAAAGAAATGAGTCTTACACCCATAGAGTATAGAATATTGGAACTTTTAATGGAGAATAAAGGGCGGGTGTTTTCGATTGAAGAGATATACGAGAGAGTTTGGGAAGAAACATTTTATAATGGAGAAAATACTGTGTCAGTTCATATAAGGAGAATAAGAGAGAAGATAGAGATTAATCCAAAGGAACCTAAATACTTAAAGGTGGTGTGGGGGATTGGGTACAAAATCGAAAAATAAATATTGGGTCATAGCCTTTATTATAGGCGCATATATGTTGGCTCTTTCAAACTTGTCAGTAATGGATATTATAAAAAATAAAAATTATTTAAGAATGGAGCCCTATTTTACTAGTTCAGAGTTCAAGACTGAAATAGTTGGTTATTTTAATAATATAGAAGCGTTAAATGTTATATATAAAGACTATTCACACAAGTCAGATGACGAAAAAGTTACAAATGAAGAAATAATGCCATCAAAAACAACATATGATGCTAATTTGAGAACTAAGGAAGATCAATTAAGTAATAAGTATAAAAATGATCTATTAGCAGCAGAGAAAAAAGGTAATAATGTTGAGATTAGTAGATTAACTGATGCAAAAGATAAGGAGCTTAATGAATTTAAAAAGGAAAATGAAAAAACGTTAGATAATGCGAAAAAGAAAATTGCTTTATATAAAAATCAAGACTATGAAAATATTAAAAGAGCTGTAGAGGGGAAAACTATAATAAAATATTATATAACAAAGGGTAAAAACAATGTTATATATACAAATATTGTAAATAGTTCAGATATAAATTTATATGTAAAAAATAGTGCATTTTATAGTATGAAATTTCCGGATAAATCTTTAAAGATTAATAATGATATGTTTACAATAAATCAGTGGGTAGGTACTAGCGGAGAAGCATATTTCATTATTCCAAAGGATATAGATAAAACGAGTTATATATATGAAAATTACAATTATTATAATTCTGTGAGACAAAGAATTATTAAAGAGATTATCATAGGCTTTGTGGCATTTATTATAGGGATTACCATGCTTTTTCTTATATTAAAGAAAAATAAAGAGCAGATACCTTTTATTAAAAAACTGAAAAAGAGGTATAACAAAATACCATTAGATGTGAGAATATTTATATTCATAATATTTTCTTTTATAATGACTATATATACAGATAAGGTGCCGTTTTTTTATAAGCCATATAATTACGCACAATTTTGCACACTTACTATTATTGCATTTTATACGGTTTATTCTATTTCCAATATTATTATGGCATATAGGTTATATAAAAATAGAGAAGAATTTAGAGAACAAGTAAAAAAATGTGCTTTTTATCAATTATCTAAAAGAGGCATTATTATACTTACAATGTTCGCTGGAGTAGCGATATTTGGAGCATATATCACCGTCATGCTATCCTCTAGGATTATAATAATACCGATGATGTATATACTTTGTTACTTGGTATTTATATTCATTTATTCTTTTAATAAAATAAGATTTTTGAGAAGTATTATAAAAGGAACGGAAGAAATAGTTTCAGGAAATCTTAATTATACGATAGTAGAAAAAGGGGGAGGAGATCTTTTTAAGCTTGCCAACAATATAAATAATATGAAGGCTGGGTTCAAAAAGTCTCTTGAGAATGAGATAAAAAGTGAAAGACTTAAGTCTGAACTCATAACTAATGTATCTCATGATTTAAAAACTCCACTTACTTCCATTATAAATTATGTTGATTTTCTAAAAAAAGAAGGTTTATCTAAAGAAGAATCACAAGGGTATATAGATGTATTGGATAGGAAATCCCAGAGACTTAAGATACTAATAGATGACTTATTTGAAGCTTCTAAGATGGCAAGTGGTGCAGTGGAACTTAATATAGAAAAAGTAGATATAACTGCACTTTTGCAACAATCATTAGCTGAACTTCACGATAAAATTAATAATTCACCTTTAATATTTAAGGTGAAAGTTCCAAAGCGAAAGATTTATGCTAATTTAGATGGAAAAAGGACTTGGAGAGTATTTGAAAACTTAATAAATAATATATTAAAATACACGCTTCCTAAAACTAGAGTATATATTGATTTAATTGAACGGGATAATCAAATAATTATAAATATGAAAAACATCTCATCTTATGAGATGGATTTTGATAATGAAGAAATATTTGAGAGATTTATTAGGGGCGATAAGTCCAGAAACACTGAAGGCTCAGGACTTGGACTTTCAATTGCTAAAAGCATCATTGAGCTTCAAGGAGGGAGACTTAGTATTGAAATTGATGGAGATCTATTTAAAGCGAAGGTTATAATTCCATCGTTTTCTCAGCCGCCTATTGAGACTTAAAAGTAATGAGCGTGTTACAGAACATTATCACATAATGTTCACATATTTCTTTGACATTTATAAAGTATTATTAGTAATATATATGTTAAATGAAATTGAAGGGGTGGGGTAGAGTGAATTTAAAAAAGTTATTTACAATGTTTTTAACGTCTACATTATTTATTATATTAACATGTGGGACAGTTTTTGCGGCGACCACAGTGCAGAGTGGTACGAAAAGATACATAGTTAAATTCAAGACAAGCAGCATTAATGAAAGCCAAACTTTAGCTAAGCATAGTGGGAAATTAAAACATCAATTTAAGCATATCAATGCAGTGGTAGCTGATATGACTACTCAAAGTCTTGCAAGTTTAAAAAAAGATTCAAATGTAGCCTACGTTGAAGAGGATAAAGTGGTTAATATGTCGTCAACTACCTACACAAATTGGGGTATAAGTGATATAAATGCAGCGGCCTCCTTTCAGTCTGGATTAACAGGTAAAGGAGTGAAAATTGGAATTATAGATTCAGGAGTAGCTGCGCATACTGATTTGACAGTTGCTGGTGGGACTAATGTAATAAATGGTTCAAAGACAACATCATATGCTGATGATAATGGACATGGTACAGTTGTAACAGGAATTATTGCTGGCCAAGGATTAAATGGTGGAGTTAAAGGAGTAGCACCGGATGCGTCAATATATGCTGTAAAAGCACTTGACTCAACAGGTAGTGGTTATACTTCAGACATAATATCTGGTATAGATTGGGCTATAGAAAATAAAATGGATATCATATCTATGAGTTTAGGATCAGATGAGTCAGATGTTACTCTCCAAAATGCTGTTGATACAGCTTATAAAGCTGGAATACTGATAGTGGCAGCAGCTGGTAATGATGGAAATGTTAAGGGAACCGGGACTAATGTTGAATACCCTGCTAATTATGATTCAGTTATTGCAGTTGGTGCAGTGGATTCTACAAATACTAGAGCATATTTTTCGTCAACTGGAAATAAGGTAGAAGTAAGTGCACCAGGGGTTAATATAATGAGTACTTACTTAAATGGTGGATATGAAGAAATGAGTGGTACATCTATGGCGACACCTTTTGTAGCGGGAGATTTGGCCATTTTAAAACAAAAATATCCACAATATACCAACATTCAGTTAAGGCAATTACTAGATACTAATGTGGCAGATATTGGAATAGTAGGTAGAGATTCCTTATATGGATATGGTTTAATACAAGGTATAAGTAGTACAACCTCTGTTATTACACCTGTTACGGTACCGGTTACTGTAACAACACCTATATTGCCTACATTAATACCTACGCCGATAGCTAGTATTGCTTCAGGTTCATATAATAGAAGCATAATGGTTCAACTTTATGCTAGGTATTCACAACCGTTGAGGGCATTTTATACTTTAGATGGTAGTACTCCAACAACTAAAAGTACACCTTATAGGGGATATATTAAGATAAATTCTACCAAAACTTTAAAAGTTATAGCGGTAGATTCTGATGGAAATATTTCTGGAGTATTAAGTAACAACTATAATATAAGTAAGTATGTAAAAAGAAAAATTTAAACTAAAAGGTAGAGACTAAAAAAAGTCTCTACCTTTTAATCTTCCATCATAATTTTGATGATTTCCTTGTCGGTTTCTTTCATTCCTTCTTTTGCAAGTTTACCTACATTTGATATAGTAGCCTCAATACCTTTTTTCACAATACCATCGCCACCCTTAAACTGTTGCCCTTCTTTAAACATATGATAGCCTAGAATTCCAGCATCTACAGATGTAGCAATTTTAGCCGCACAGGATGCTTTGGCACCATCACAAATTATTCCGGAAACTATTGATAATGCATTAACAATTGTATGAGAAATATCTCTATACCCGCCCCCGTATAAGTAAGTTATACCTGCTCCACTACCAGCGCCTGCACAAACAGCGCCACAATAAGCTGAAAGTCTTCCTATACCAGTCTTTTGATGTATTGTAACTAAATTTGAAATAACCAAAGCTCTATAAAGTTTTTCCTTTGGAACCTTTAATTCACTACCATATTCAATGACGGGAAGTGAAGCTGTCATTCCCTGATTACCACTACCTGAAACGATAATGACAGGTAGTTCACATCCATTCATCCTGGCATCTGACCCTGCAGCTGCTTTCGCCTTTGCTCTTACTTTAACATCAGAGCCATATGTCGAAATTAGAACACTTCCTATATTGGCACCGTAACTATTTTTTAATCCTTCTTCTGCTATTTTTGAATTATATTCAATCTGTCTACCAATAATATCTTCTATATCTTTTATATCCACAGAATCTGCAAAATCAACAATATCTTTTACGTTTAGTAATTGTTTACCACTAAGACCTTCTTCTTTTGATGATGTTGCTTCTCTGTGATAAAGTGTCTCATCATTCTTTTCAATTAAAACAATATTGGTATGATAGTTTACAATTCTTACTTTTACATATGTTTCTTTATAAAATACAGTTATCTGTATATCAAATATAAATGGCGTATCTATAAGTTTAACTTCTATAGGAAAAATAGATAAGTATTCTTTAATCCTTTCTTTATCTTCATTAGATACATCTGAAATAACTTCTAGTTTCTTTTCAGATTTACCTGCTATAATACCAGCGGCTGTTGCAGCAGCTATTCCTTTTAAATGACCTGTATTAGGAACTATAACACTTTTAACATTTTTAATAATGTTGCCGCTCACTTCTACAATAGTTCTATCAGGCGTATGACCTAATACTTCTTTAGCTTTTGCCGATGCATATGCAATTGAAATTGGTTCAGTACATCCCATTGCAGGTACTAGTTCTTCTTTTAAAATCTGTAAATAAGTTTTATAAATCAAATCACTATTTTTAATTTCATTCCCCTCCTTGCATCTACTGTATTAGGGAATAGGTCTCCCGCGCATACATATAATAAATTATACCATTATAATTAGTGGTAGAGTATTTTTGATTTTATATAGTTTTGATTGTTATATGTGGTTCTACCACTTTAGACACATTAAATTTTATATTATTTAAATTGTTACCAATTAAGTATATAATTACAAATATAACAGTTGAATATTGTAGCTCCGCAGGAGATGATTTAATTCAAATTGCTCGGTTAGAAAATTAAAGAGGTGGCTTACTATGGAAGATATTAAAATTTTAATAGTTGAGGATGATAAGGACATAAGTAATATGATAAAAAAAGCTTTGACTAAAGAAGGTTATGGAGTTTCATGTGCATTTGATGGACAAGAGGCACTTAATGTTTGGGATAAAGAAAATTGCAAATTATTTATTTTAGATATAATGCTTCCCAAAATCGACGGAATAGAGGTTATGAGAAGGATTCGAATGAAAAGTATGGTACCTATACTTATGGTATCTGCAAAAGCCGAAGAGAGTGATAGAATCATAGGTTTAGGGCTTGGCGCAGATGATTATTTAGTAAAGCCTTTTGCAATAGCAGAGCTTATTGCAAGAGTGAAGGCTCTGCTTAGAAGATATATGTACTATAGTTCAAGCAATGATATTATGGGGAATACCATAGAGTATGGAGAAATAAAGTTTGATTTAGATAATTATACAGCTATAAAAAAAGACAAAACAATTAATCTTAGGGCAAAGGAATATGAGCTATTAAAGTTATTTTTTAAAAATCCTAATAAAGTGTTTACGAAGGCCCAAATATTCAGTTCTGTATGGAGAGAAGAATATTTGGGAGATGATAATACTGTGATGGTTCATATCAGGAGATTAAGAAATAAAATTGAAGACAACCCTGACAAGCCCAAATATATAGAGACTGTCTGGGGAATAGGGTATAGGTTGGGGAGTTTAAAATGATATACATATTTGTGCTAACAACAATTATTCTAGCTTTAGTTATAGTATTTCAAAATATAAAAATACATAGTATTTCAGATAATATAAAAGAAGTTATTGATGGAAATTTTAATGAAAGGATTAGGATTTATGATTATAATCCTAGGGTTAAAGATTTAATTATTGATTTGAATAAGCTTATAGATGAATTCCAAAAAATAGTTTCATTGAACAAACAATATGAAGACGATAGGAAAAAGATGATATCAAATATATCCCATGATTTTAGGACCCCACTCACAACTATGCTAGGATATATTGAAATGCTAAGAGAGGATAATAGCTTAAATGATAAAGAAAGCATGGAATATTTAGAGATAATAAGTACAAAGGGAGAAATCTTAAGGGGGCTAATTGAAGAATTTTTTAGTTTATCGAAGTTTGACTCTAGTGATGTTGTACTAACTTTTAAAAGAGTTAATATCAGTGAAATTATGAGACAGTGTATATTATCATTTTTAAAGGATTTTGAAATTAATGGTATTGAATTAGTAATAGACATTTCAAGTGTGGATATATTTATCCGAGCTGATGAAGTGGCTATTTATAGAGTGTTGCAAAATCTAATAGCTAATGCTCTAAGGTATGGAGCAGAGGGAAAAGTAATTGGAGTGAGTTTAGAGGGGGAAATGAATAGCGTAGTTTTGAAAATATGGGATAGGGGTAGAGGAATACCCCAGGAGGAAATACCATATATTTTTAAGCGCTTATATTCAGTGGATAAATCAAGAAATAATAGACAAACAGGTAGTGGTCTGGGTTTAACTATAGTAAAAAAACTAGTAGAAAAGCATGGTGGAACCATTGAAGTTAGTAGTAAGCCCTATGAAAAAACAACGTTTAAGATAACACTTAGGAATATTCCGTAAGATTTATTATTAAAAAGTTAAGAAACGTGTAAGAAGTGTGTTAATGAGAGTTAAGGATTATGGTTTATTATTAAAGCATAGTCCTTTTAATATTTAATGAGGTGATTTTGTGGAATATGTAATAAGAACGCATAATTTAACTAAAAAATACAAGGGAGTGTCCGTAGTGGATAATTTAAATATTAATATAGAAAAGGGGGAGATATATGGATTTTTAGGACAGAATGGTGCGGGAAAAACTACAACTTTAAGGATGCTTATGGGACTTATAAGAATTTCAGAAGGGGAGGTTGAGCTTTTTGGACAGAATAATTATTCAAAGAAAATATATAAAAAAATAGGTTCATTAATAGAGTATCCTGGATTCTATCCAAATTTAACTGCAGAGGAAAATTTAGAGATACATAGAAGAATGGCGGGTATAGAAAATATAGAGTATATAAAGGAAGCCTTGGAAATAGTGGGACTAAATTATGATGAAATTAAAAATAAAAAGGTTAAAAGTTACTCCCTAGGCATGAAGCAAAGACTTGGCATATCAAGAGCGATACTGCATAAGCCAGAACTACTTGTTTTAGATGAACCAACTAATGGGTTAGATCCCCTTGGCATAAGAGATATTAGGGAGATACTGTTAGAACTAAAAAATAAAAAGGGTATAACTATTATTATATCAAGCCATATTTTAAGTGAGATTGAATATCTAGCAACAAAGATAGGAGTTATTCATAGGGGGAAACTACTTGAAGAAATAGACTATAGGGAACTTCAGAGAAGAAACAGAAAATATCTTAGGGTAAAAGTAAGTGATGATAAAAAAGCTTGTTTCTTGCTTGAAAACAAACTTAATATTAAGGATTTTGATGTATTAGAAAAAAATGTTCTAAGAATATATGAAAGCCTTGATAAGGGGGCACAAATAGCTAAACTATTCATTAACAATGATCTGGAACTGCATGAGATGCAGCTTAGTGTGGACAATCTAGAAGATTATTTTGTAAGGCTAACAGGGGGAGAGGGTAATGTTTAATCTTATTTATTGTGAATTTTTAAAATTAAAGAAATCATATTTGTTTTTAACCATAGCTATAATAATTTTGCTTCCCCCGATATTGTTATATATAAAATGGCATGCTGAGTATAATTTAATAATCTGGGATATGTATCTTTTTCAAGAAGAAACAAGCTCAACAGCATTGATTAATCTACCTATGTATGTATTTATTTCTTCATATATTTACACAAGAGAATTCTCTTATAATACTGCCCAGACCTTATTCTCCTACTCTATTACCAGGACAAAAATATTTATATCAAAGTTTTTAACTATAATAACAATGATATCATGTATTATGATTTTGCAGCTTTTATTTACTGTTTTGGCAGGATTATTACTTCCTCATGAAGCGCTTACAAAGAGCATAATCATAGATCATTTAAAAATGAATCTTTACATTTTATTTGCCCAATATGCAATTTTGCCAATTGCTATTTTTATAGCACAAGTAAGTAGAAATATTATTTTGCCAATGGTTTATGGGGGGATTATAACCGTATTTAATATGTGTGTACCCCAGATTAAGTCAGGAATTATAGAATACCTGGCAATTACTTATCCTATACAAATAATGAACAATTCTTTCAAAACTAATATTTATAGGCAAGATATAATGATAATAAATAATTCAATTCCATTGCCAAGTGTAAGCATAATGCTTGCAATTTCAACTTTTATAATTGGAATAATAATGTGTATTACATATTATTTAAAGACTGATATTACTTAGCTAAATAGGAATTGTTAATAGCAAAAAGAGGGGGGTATAAACATGTTCATAGAAATATCTAATTTAAAAAAACAATATAATAATGGACCAATGGCGCTTAATGACATATCTCTACCCATTGGAGAAGGAGTTTTTGGACTTTTGGGAGAAAATGGTGCAGGGAAAACTACATTAATGCGAATTCTTGTAACGTTAATGAATCAAACTAGCGGTACAGTTAATATGGATGGTACAATTATCAATTCAAAAAATGCCTCAAAAATAAGATGTAAAATTGGTTATTTACCTCAAGAACTGGGATTACATCCTAACCTAACAATTCATGAAACCTTGGATTACTTCGGAATATTATCTTTAATGAGTCTTTCGGATAGGAATCAGCAAATTGATAAATTACTGGTTGAAACAAATCTAGAAGAACATGCCAATAAGAAAATAAAGCATTTATCAGGCGGGATGAAGCGTAGAGTAGGATTAGCTCAAGCAATGCTAAATAATCCTTCTCTATTAGTAGTAGATGAACCAACTACTGGTCTTGATCCAGAAGAACGTATTAGAATCCGAATGCTTTTAAGCAAGGTTTCTAAGGGGCGAACTATAATCTTATCGACCCATGTAGTGGAAGACGTCGCAAGTATTTGCAATAAGCTAGCTATCATGGAAAAAGGTAAAATAATATTTACTGGATCGGTTCCTGAATTAATTAATATTGCAAACAATCATGTTTTTACAAAAAATGTTCAGAATGAAGCTGAACTAATCCAATTTAGCAAACAACATACTATTACAAATAGTGTTTACACAAGCAAAGGTATATGTGTTCGTTTTATAAGTAATTTTAAAGTAGAAGATTCGGTAACTGAAAATCCTAACATAGAGGACGCTTATATCTATGTAAGAAATCTAATACAGAAGAAGGTGAGTGAATGAGAGTTTGGTTAGAAATTGTTGGTTTTGAAATAAAAATTCAAGCTAAAAGTAAATTCTTTTGGCTATTAACTTGTATGCTATTGGGGGTATCTATTAGTGCTAGTATTAAATATTTTAATCATTATCAGCTTAAGACACCAGCAGATTTGACTAGTATATCAAGTTCCAGTACATCGGATGACGTTTCAATACCTGTTTTAGGGAAAGATCGAAATACCTATTTTATAAAACAAATTTCCAATGGGTTAATAAGGGATAACAAGCAGGATTCAGATGAAATTATCGAATGGCTATCATCAACAATTTACTCACGAGAAACATGGACAAAGGATACGCTTAGAGATGTTGAGAACCAGATGTACACTAAATTCCCATCAGTTAAAAAAATTGGATACGGTCAAGATATGCTTTATAATGAATATACAATGAGTGGGGATAAAATGGACGCAACATATCCTGAGTTTATGAGTTATTTACATAAAACGAATCAAACATTTTCTACTTCTTTTGCACGGCAATATGCCCAAGATACTGCTATGTATGTATCAATTATCTTTATACTCTTTTTTGCATTTCTTTTCCAAAAGGAACTGCAACCATCGCTGCATGATCTGTTACTTTCAAAGCCAATATCAAATTTAACGTATATTACAGGAAAATTTGCAGGTGCATTTTCAATGTGTTTATTTGCAATAGCATTAAATACTCTTATTTTTAGTATATGGGAGACAATATTTTGTTCTAAATTGGGAATGTCCTTATATCTAGGTGCATTATGGAAGAGTATGCTGTTTTACACTGTTCCAACCATTTTATTTTACGCAAGTCTTTTGGTTTTAGTTTCTCTTTTATTTAGAAATGGATTTGCTGCAATACCACTTTTTTTTATTACTCTATTATCTTCTATGATGACAACAACATTACCGGATGGTACTTCAGTACAATGGATGTGGCTTGCCCCAATTATATCGTACGAAAAATTTTATCAGTTAGTTCCACCTAGGCAAATTCAAGCCTATATTATCAATCGTATTGGACTTTGTATTTTAGGTGCAATTTTTCTTTTAGCGTCATGCCGTATTTGGGCTAGGAAGAGCAAGGCTGGAAATCGGAGTAGAAAGTTTAAAATTTCTCATACTAGTTCAATAAAGGGTTCAAGTCCATCAAAAAACATTGGGGCTTTTGCATTTATAAAATATAATGCAAAGATAGCAGCCTCACCAATTCAATTATTCATAGCATTTATATTACTGCTTTCTACTATAAGTACAATGCTTACTAGCAATAAGGGGGTAACAGATATAGGTATGTCAATGTTAGGAACTATAGCATGGGCATCAGTAATTATATTTGCAAATATTTATAGTATAGAATATTCGCATAAAACTATGGATAATTTTTATTTAACTAATAGAAATAAATTGGGAATCATGGCTAGAAGAATATTCATCAACTTATGTTTTATATTCATAATGGTTAGTGTTGTGTTTTTTATTGATTTATTCTTGGTTAATAAACCAGATAGCAGTATTATGGGTACGGTTATTTTAATGAGTTATTTGAAGACAATTATTACTTGCATGTCATGTTCGCTTTTTTTCGGGGTGTGTTCCATGACAATTTCTAATTTTTTCTGTACTGGTATAGGAGGCATAGTTGGAGGCTTTTTAATCAATGCAATTTTTACTTCCACTGCAGTTGCTAATAGATATTCCATATTTAATATTTATATTTCAAATTTATCTTATACAAATATTAATCAAGATCGTGCACTATGGTGGAAAAGCACAATTATTTTCATAGGAATATCACTTATGCTATTTATGTTAAACAAATGGACGATTTATCGTTCAAATAAAGTTGAATTAAGAGTTAAGCATAGCACTATAAAGCCAAAATAGATCAGTGTAGTTTCTAGGGTTTTTATTTGTAATTTTGTGAATTTTATTTAAGCGATATCTAATGGTATTTCTATGAATGAATAACCTGTTTGATACATTGTTAAGCTCTCCATTTTCTTCTATTAAGACTTTTAAAGTTTCTCTTAATACTCCATCATTATCATTTGAAGCTACTAATTTGTAGGTTTCTGCTAATTCATCGATCTTCCATTTTTCATTGTTTTGAGAGAATAACATCTCAGATTTTAGTAAATTAAAAAAATAAATATTATAATTAGGGTATATCTTTTCACCAAATATAAGTGTTTCTTTAGCTATACTATAAGATTTATACATGTCATTTAAGTTGTCATATATTTTTCCAACTGATATCTTTACAGTAATCCCTATTTGAGTACATATTTTTTCATTGATTTCCTTTATTTTTTCATTATAATCTTCAATTTCATTGTTAATATGCAGACATTTATGTAATACAACAATGGTTTGCGAATTAATTATGGTTGCTAATGATTCCATAAATGTCATTTCTAATAGGTTTATTATTATATTTAATATATTTAAATCAATTTTATCTGAATTATCTTTAAAATTCACTTCAATTATAAATATAAACATAGGATAATTGTATGGAATTTCAAATCCCTTAATATGTTTTTTTAATAAAGAAAGAGAATCTTGTTTGTTATATATAAGTGCTAGCATAACCTCTTGTTTCATTCTCTTGTTGCTTTCGAATTCTGTCAACACATGTTCTTGTTCAATCATCATTTCTGCTGTCATTTTAATTAATTTACCATAACCTAAAACATCGCTAGGTTTTCCTGTAATACCAATTACTCCTACTACTCTATTTTGAAATTCGATAACTAGGTTAGTTCCGGAATGTACACCGTTTAATTTATCACTTCCATGTTCACTAACACTAAATTCTGAATTTCTTTTAAGCGCTATTATTGCTCCTTCATGCATATCTCCAATTCTGTTTTTATCTCCTGACGCTATAATAATGCCTAATGTATTGGTTATAATTATATTATAATTAACAGCGCTCATAGTCCTTTCAACAATATTTTTAGCTAATTTGCTACTTAAAATTTCCAATAAGTACATCTCCTTTTAAGTTATAACAATAGATACGATAAATTAAATCATCGATGTGCATATAGACAAAATTAACGTTTAATATTTGTACAAATAGATATTGATTATTAAATTAAAAAGCATGATAATATATATGTGACGTTAAGTAATCTTTTGATTTTACTATAAAAAGCACTATTATTATAAGAATTATATTAATTTAAATAGGGGTGAACAAGGTTAATTATATTTTATTATTGTACAAATTGATATAGTGAATTTGTGTAAATGCATAACTAATACAATTATATTTTTTAAAATAATAAATAAGTAAACTAGATTTAATATTTAATTAAGGAGTGATAAATTTTGGTTGGTGATAAATTATTTTATAAAACTTTATTCAAAGATATATTTTCCAATCCTTTTGAAATTAAGTTTTGGGACGGGAGTGTAGAAAAATTTGGTGAGGGCGAAAGTAAGTTTCAACTTATTTTTAATGAACCGATATCAAAGGGTGATGTTATAAACGATCCTTCTATAACGCTTGGAGAAGCATATATGACAAAAACATTAGACATAAAGGGTAATGTAAAAGAGGTTATAGAGTCCCTATACAATAACAAAGAAAGTTTTCTTTGTAAAAGCGAAAAATACGAAAAACTCATAAAGAAGTTTAAAAGCAGTATAAAAAGAAGTAAGGATAATATACAATTTCATTATGATATTGGAAATGATTTTTATAAATTATGGCTTGATAATTCTATGAATTATTCCTGTGGATATTTTAAAAATGATACGGATACTTTGGACGAAGCTCAAAACAATAAAATAAATCATATTTTAACAAAACTAAACTTAAAAGAAGGACAAAGTTTACTAGATATAGGATGTGGATGGGGAGAACTTATAATTAGAGCAGCAAAACAATATAAGGTAAAGGCTGTTGGAGTTACTTTAAGTTTAGAACAACTACAAAAGGCTAATGAAAGAATAAAAGCAGAGGGACTAGAAGATTTAGTAGAAGTTAAACTTCAAGATTACAGAGAAATAAAAAATATGAGTTTTGATAGAATTGTTAGCGTAGGAATGCTCGAACATGTAGGACTAGAAAATTTATCTGAATATTTTCATATAGTAAATGACTTATTAAAAGATAAAGGACTCTCTTTACTTCATTGTATAACAGCAGTAAATGAAGGCGGTAATAATACGTGGATAGATAAATACATTTTTCCAGGTGGACATGTACCTGCAATTAAAACTATAATTTCAGATATAGCAGAACTAGAACTTGAATTAATTGATATAGAAAGTCTTAGAAGGCATTATGGAAAGACACTTGAACACTGGGCTGAAAACTTTGAAAATGCTCTTCCTATAATAGAAAAGACTAAAGACGAGACATTTATAAGAATGTGGAGACTATATTTGAATGCATGTGCTGCATCATTTAATTGCGGTAATATTAATGTTCATCAAATATTGTTTGCCAAAGGTGTAAATAATGATTTGCCTTTGACCAGAGACTACATGACTAAATGAAATACTGAAGGCAACTAATAGTTGCCTTTTTTGTTATTTGAATTTACAATATATAGCTTAGTAATAACATTACATTAAGTGCAGCTACTATAAGTCCAATAATCCAAAGAGTAATTTTATCAAATCTAGTGTTAGCATATTTGCCCATAACTTTTTTAGAAGAGGTTAAATATATCTGAAGGAATATAGTTATAGGAAGTTGTATACTTAAGAACATTTGTGAGTAGATGAGACCTTTAAATGGCTCCGATATGAAAAATATAGCTATTGTAGCACCAACTAAAGTAATTCCTACGCCTAGCTTAGTGTGGATATCATGAATATCATATGGTTCCCCAAATATTCCCGCAAAAATACTACCACCGGCCATACCAGCAGTAACTGACGATGATATTCCGGCAAAGAGTAGCGCTAAAGCAAAGACTACTGAGGCTGTGCTTCCAAGTAATGGTGTCAGCATTTGCTGAGCCTGATTAAGCTCTGTAACTTGAACTTTCTGTGCGAAGAAAGTAGCTGCAGCAATAAGTATCATAGCACTATTTATAGCCCAACCTACCATCATTGAAAAAAAAGTATCCATAAATTCATATTTAAGTTGTTTTTTTATTACACTCTCATCTTTTAAATTCCATTGACGACTTTGTATTATTTCCGAATGAAGAAATAGATTATGAGGCATCACGACTGCGCCTAGAACACTCATTATTATTGGAATAGATCCCTTGGGAAAAGAAGGTTTAACCCAGCTTATCATAGCTTTTCCCCATTCGATATGTACAAGGCTTAATTCAAATATAAAAGATATTCCTATTATAGAAACAAAGCCAATAATCCATCTTTCTAGTTTCTTATAAGAATTTGTAAAGAGCATCCATAAAATCAAACCTAAAACTAACACTGTTGCGAGCTTTATAGGTATACCAAATAACATATTTAAAGCAATAGCGCCACCTAAAAGTTCTGCAAGGGCAGTAGATACTGCAGCTAGTACAGCAGAACCAAGCACAAATTTGTTCAGTCTTGGTTTTAATGTGGCAGTAGATGCTTCTGATATGCAATTTCCTGTAACAATCCCAAGATGGGCAGCATTATGCTGAAGAACAATAAGCATAATAGTTGAAAGGGTTACCATCCAAAGTAGAGTATATCCAAAATTAGCACCAGCAGAAACGTTTGCCGCCCAATTTCCAGGGTCTATAAATCCCACGGTTACTAGTAACCCAGGTCCAATGTATTTAAAAAAATCTAATGCCATAAGTTTGGGTTTATGGTCTTTTTTTGATATTATTTTATTAAATGGAAAATTCACTATAACACATCCGTTCTTTTTGTTGTATAATATATATTATAAAGTAATTATTATTTAAAGCAAGATTAAAATAGTAAAATTACATCTATACATAAAATAAAGACTAAATTATTTATGTTAATTAAGACGGAGGTTATGTAAATCAAAAATTCAACAAAACATTCAATAGTTATAGGTTCTGCATTATTTGCAATGTTCTTTGGTGCAGGAAACCTAATTTTCCCACCAGCATTAGGAAGGGCAGCCGGAGATGCAATGCTATATTCAATTATAGGCTTCCTTATTACAGGAGTTGGTATTCCTATATGTGCTATAATTGCTTGTGCTAAAATCAATGGCGACTTCAAAAAAATGGCAGATAGAGTAGGCCCAATATTTTCTGTAATAGTCTCTATAGCCTTAGTTCTTATTATAGGGCCTTTATTCGCAATTCCAAGAACTGCTGCAACAACTTTCGAACTGGGAATACATCCCTTATTTCCATCAATTGGACAAAATATATCGATTATAGTGTTTTTTGTAATAGTGCTTGCATTTGCGCTTAAACCTTCTTCAATAATTGATAATATAGGTAAAGTACTTACACCAGCACTTTTATTAATGCTCGCTATAATTATAGTTAAAGGAATAATAGAGCCTATTGGACCAATTGTAACTACATCTTATGAAGGTGGATTCTCAAAAGCTTTAATAGAAGGATATCAGACAATGGACGCTATGACTGGTGTTATATTTTCATCAATAATTCTTTCATCTATTAGAGCAAAAGGTTATAAAAGCCCAAAAGATATAATGAAGATAACTTTGAAATCAGCTTTAGTATCTTTAATCGGTTTATTTTTTGTGTATACTGGGCTTATGTACCTTGGAACTCAAACAACTACATTGTTTTCAAAAAGTATATCCAGAACTAGTTTGGTTACATCAATTGTTAGATTAGACCTAGGTAGTATTGGTAGTGTTATACTTAGTTTATGTGTTACTCTTGCATGCTTAACGACTGCTATAGGAATCCTTTCAGCTGGATCAAAATTTTTTGCTAAGCTTTTCAAGGGCAAATTATCATACGAAAGCATTGCTATTGGAATTGCTTTAGTAAGTGGAGTAATGGCTACGAAGGATGTTGATAGTTTAGTTAAATTGGCAAATCCGGTTTTGAAAATCATATATCCAATTGTAATTGTTTTAATAGTTACTACGTTACTTGGTGATATAGTTAAAAACAATAAGGTAGTTACTATAACTACATACACAGTTTTAATAGTAAGTGTTTTAAATACTATTAATGATTTAACATCAAACAGCATTGGATTTTTTAAATATGTTCCTCTATCTAGTGTAGGATTTGGATGGATTATACCGGCTATAATTGCTTTTGTAATTTCTAATAGATTAGTTAAATCAAATCAGGAAAACAAATCTGTTATTCAAAATTTAAATAAGGAATTGTAGGGAGTGTAAAATTAAGAATAAAAACTACTTAAGCGGCTAAAGTCCTAAATTACATGGGGCTAAGGCCGTTTAATTTTTTTGTGATCTCTTGGTATTGTAGAAAATTACATGTTCTTGATTTTTTCATTTATTTTATAAAATAAATTTACTATGATTGACTAAAACAAAGAAAAAAAAGGAAAAACAAACAAAACAAACAAAAACCTATTGACTTTGTGTTGGAAGAAAAGTATGATTGTGTAAATAAAGGAATATAAATGATTAAAGTAATCGATAACAGACGATAAAATGTAAAGCAAAAGAAAAATTAGAAAAAATGTAGGATTATAATACATTTTATTATGGAGGGATGTTTGATAATGATTGAAAATCAACGAAATGAATTTATTAATCCTTTAAATGAATATACGCCTATTCCGTTTTGGTTTTGGAATGATGATCTAGATAAAAATGAAATTATAAGGCAAATCAATGATTTTTCAAATAAGGGGGTTAATGCATTTGTAATTCATCCAAGGATAGGAATACCAAAAAAGATTGAATATCTTTCAGATAAATTTATGGGTTTTGTGCGCTCAGCTATTGAGGAAGCAGAAAAACTTGATATGAAGGTAGTACTATATGATGAAGCTATGTACCCTTCAGGGTCCGCTCATGGGATGGTTGTAAAGAATAATCCGGAGTATGCAAGCAGAGGACTGAAAATGCTTGAATATAAATGTCACAATGAAACAATAGTAGAATTTCATGAAAAAGATGGAGAAAGGTTAGTATCAGCTTTAGCAATTAAAAAAGTTGAAGGAAATAAATTTGATAGTTCTCAGATAAAGAAAATAATATGTAAGCATAACAAAGTAACATTTGTTCCTCCAAGTTTGGATGATTGGTACATAATTATTTTTGTAGAGATATATACCAAGGGGACTATAAGAGGAATACATTTTGGTGAGGATGATGGTGAACTAGAATCTCCAGCTTCAAGTGATTTACTTAATCCTTATGCAGTACAATCTTTTATAAGTTTAACTCATGAGAGGTATTATAAAGAATTTGGCGAATATTTTGGGAATGTAATAACAGGAGTCTTTACTGACGAACCAGACATAATGGGTAGAGGTAACCACGGTAATATGATAGCTTGGACAAGAGGGTTTCTTGAATTTTATATTAGGCAGGGTGGAAGAGAGGAAGATCTACCAGCGTTGTGGTTAGAAGGCACTACAGAAAGTATCAATATTAGAACTAGATATAACAGAGCCATAAACAAAAAATTAGAATTATCTTACTATAAACCTATAAGTGAGTGGTGTGAAACTCATAATATTGAACTTACAGGACATCCTCATGAAAGTGATGATATTGGATTACTCAAGTATTTTCAGGTGCCAGCTCAAGATATTGTATGGAGATGGGTAGCTCCAGAGGATAATAAGGCGATTCAGGGAGAAAATACTACTATGGCTAAGTGTACTTCTGATTCAGCTAGACATAGAGGTAAAAGAAAAAATGGAAATGAATGTTTTGCTTGTTGTGGAGCAAATAAAATAGAATGGTCATTTGCAGTTGACGATATGAAATGGTTTATGGATTGGTTATTTGTAAGAGGTGTAAACCTTTTATATCCTCATGCTTTTTTCTATTCAATAAGAGGTAAGAGAAGAATAGGAGAAAGACCACCGGATGTAGGACCAAATAATATATGGTGGCCGTATTACAACCAAATTTCACAATATATGAAGAGAATGAGTTTTATAATGACGGATAGTTACAACGTAACGGATATTGCTGTATTATGTGAAAATCATAATTTGCCTTGGAAGAGCGTTAAGCCGTTATATGAAAATTCTATTGAATTTAATTATTTGGAAAAGGAATTGCTAGTGTGCGATTTATGCGACATAAGTGATGGAGCTGTTTACATTCAAAAACAAAAATATAAGGTTATTATTATTGAAGATGTAAGTAGTGTTACTGAAGAAATAATAAAGCCATTGGAGAAATTTTCGCAGAGTGGCGGAACAATTATTATAAACAATGCAATGGGATATAACATTAAAATAAAGGATACCATAGTTATTAAAGAAGCAATAGAGATATTAAATGTTCTTGATGGTTTAAATAGCCGTGATTTGTTTACTAAGCATAACCAAAAATCATTAAGAGTAAGCCACGTAGTTAAAGATGGTGTGCATTATTATGTTCTTGTAAATGAAGGTGAAGAAAAGATAAAAGATATTTTAAATATAAAAAATATTGGATATGTAGAGAAATGGGATGCATGGAAAGGAAAAATTAGGAAGCAAGAAGTGTTAGAAACAAATGGTGATTATATAAAAATATCTATAGAAATAAATAGAAGAGAAAGTGTTATATTCGTTTTAGATACTTCGAAGGTTCCGACGTTTGGTGATAAAAAAGAAAAATTAAGCAATTGTTATACTATGGATATAAAATCAGATTGGAAGGTTTATGACCAAAAAAATAAGCTTGTAAAAGAAGGGAAACTAACACCTTGGAATGAATGGGAAGGATTTAAAAATTATTCTGGAACTATGATATATAGCAATCAATTTACAATTGAAAATAGAGAAGAGATAAATGAAATACAGCTCGAACTAGAAGAAGCTCACGAAATCGTGAAAGTATTCATAAATGAAAAAGAAGTAGAGATTAAAATGTGGGCACCATATATTTTTGACATCTTAGATTACGTTAGTTCAGGCTTAAATACATTGACTATCGAGGTCACAAATTCATTAGCTAACAAAATCTGTAATGTTAAACTTAAATCGGGTATTGGAGGAAGTGTAAAATTAAGGATAAATTCATTTAGTTCATGTTAACGTTAACAAATATCTACGTAAATAGGTGTGATTATATAGATGATTCATATGATGATTTTAAGAAACTAATATATTAAAGGATGTGAAATAATGGATGATGAAGTTAAACTAATTGTAAAAGGCTTAAAAAGTATAATATCAAATGGAATATTAACTGTGGAATTTAATGAAAATGCCGTAGCTACATCTTTAGTTAAAAACAATAAGGAGTTAATAAAAAATCTTAATGGAGCAGATAATGATCCAGATAAAAATCATACATTTTATCTGGATTATCATGCAGAAGGGAAATTTAGAAATTTTAAAGCAGCGGAATTAAAAGTAATAACGAATAGTAAAGAGGAGGTGCATATAACATATATTGATAGGACAAGCTTATTGTATATAGAATATAACATAATTATGAAAAAAGGTGAAAGTGGTATTTACTCCTATGCAGTTGTAAAAAATAACATAAAAAAGGAATTTAGGTTAAGCGAGTTAAGAACGGTGTATAGATTAGATTATAATATTTTTGATCATGCTTATAATTCAGAAAGAAAGGGAAAACAACCAACCCATGATTATTTGAATAAAAATAAAAAAATTCAAGATGAAACTTACGAGTTACCAGATGGAGAAATGTATACCAATGGGAAAATATATTCTAAGTATGATTATGTAGGATATTTTAAAGATAATCACTTTTGGGGTCAATATGGTAATGAATTTGGATTTTGGTTTATTCCAGTAAGTACAGAATACTATCCCAGTGGTCCTCTAAAACAAGAATTATTAGTACATTATGATTCTATTATACTAAATTATATGACTGGTGCTCATTTCGGAACAGGGGATTTTAATGTTCCAACGGATTGGGAAAAGATGTATGGACCTTGGTATATTTATGTAAATTGTGGTAATGAAGAAGAAATGATTAATGACGCTATAAAAAAAGCGAATACAGAAGAAAAAAAATGGCCTTATACATGTATAAATGAACCTTTATATCCTTTAGATAGAAGTAATGTTAGTGGGAAATTAATTATAACTCATAATAGATCAAGTGAAGAGGCTATGGTGGTGCTAGCTAAATCCGGTGGAGAATTTATAAGGCAGAAAGGTGATTATATATTCTTTTCACAAGCTGATAAAGAGGGTAAGTTTTTAATTAATAACGTTAGACCAGGTACATATACATTATATGCTTATGCCACCAAAGGTGATGTTACAAGGCAATTAAGTAAAGATTATATAGTTATTGGAAAAGATAATTTAGATTTGGGGGAGATTATTTGGAATCCACCGTACCATAAAAATAAACTATGGCAAATTGGAACGGCTAATCGTACGGCGAAAGAATTTAAATTTGGAAATGAATTAAGAAACTATAAGTGGAAGAATATGGTTCCCGAGAATTTAGATTATGTTATAGGAATAAGTAAAGAAAGTGAAGATTGGTATTATGCACAAACAAAGTCAGGAAATTGGAATATAAAATTTAATATGGATAAAAATCATGAAAAAAGATTTTATCTTACAATATCAATTGCATCTGCTACTAAAAACAAAATTGATGGAAAAGTGGAGCCTACTTTAATTGTTAAGGTTAATGGTAAAGTTGTTAAATCTACTGATTATATTAGTGATACATCTATTTATAGGTCTGCAATGAAGAGTGGCTGGTATCATTTAGAAGAGGTGGAGTTTGATTCTAATATTTTAAATATTGGGGAAAACGTTATCACATTTACAACCTGTAATGCAGCTATAATGTATGACACCATAATATTAGAGAGTAATTAAATATTGCAGCGACCCATGAGATGATTTAACTGAATTCTAAAATAAAATTTTCTAAAAGGGGATTAGGATATGTTATTAAAGACTAATGGCAAACTTAAAATGATAAATAAAATAGGGTTTTCATCATATCAATTGGCAGGTGTTAGCGATGTTTTAGTAAATGCTTGGCAAATGTACTTTTATACAACATTTTGTAATGCATCTATAGTTACAGTTACTTTGATGATTACAATAGGTAAACTTATAGGGGCTACGCTTACACCTGTAGTTGGATATATTAGTGATAATTTGTACAAGACAAGGTATGGTAAACGATTTGGAAGAAGGAAAGGTATTCTATTAATTGGAATACCATTAAAGGTACTAACTTTCCCGTTATATTGGATACCTAATATGCCTATAGCTTATTATGCTTCAATAATAATTATCACGTCCTTTATAAATCCTTTACTTGCCGTTCCACAGGCAACTTTTGCAGCTGAAATGTCAGAAAATCCAGTTGAACGTGCTGAATTAATTGGTTTTAATCAGATTGGTGCTGCAATAGCAGGTATATCTTCTTCATTGATTATAATAAAATTATTTGATGTCTTTGGACAAAACAATGCTGGGACATTTTTTATAGCAGCTATTATATATGATGTAATATCACTTATAGCGTTCACATGTTTCTATTTGTCGGTATACGAACGTCCTGTAAATGAATCGAATGTTAAAGTTGTAAGAGGAAAAATGTCATTTAAAAATGGATTTTTAGGTATAATTAATGATTTTGCATCTACTATAAAGATAAGATCATATAGACTTTATCTATGTATGTATTTATCAGAACAAATGTTTAGATCCTTAGCAGGTACAATAAATACTTATTTTATAGTTTTTGTATTACTTTTAAATCCAAAGTCAGTTTCGATTTCAACTAGTGTCGGATTTGTTTTTGGAATTATGTTCTTAACCTTTTATATATGGTTAACAGCTAAAAAAACTGGTACATTTACCTATAGAATAGGAGGTTTCGCAACAATAATAGTTCTTGTATGTTTTATGGGTCTTGGTATAATTAGACCTACAAACACTAATATATTCCTAGTTATTTTAACCGTTGCATTGAATTTTGGAAAAACAGGCTTAGTTAATGCTGCACAATTTTTATTTACATTTATGCCAGACATTGATGAAATGATTACGGGGAAAAGAAGAGAAGGTGCATATGCTGGGGTTAACACTTTCTTAGATGTAATCTTTTCTACTATTGAAGTAATGATAATTGGATTAATTTTGCAAGCAGCAGGTTTTCTTAAAGGTGCGAAAGTTCAACCACAGATTACAGTACATGCTCTTTTGATTTTGTATACAGTTGTTCCGATTATATTAGTTATAATAGGTATAATATCATCTTATAAACTTAATTTAACTGTAAAATCGCATATGATATTAGAAGAAGAAGTAAATAGATTGAAGAATGGTGGATTAAAAGAAGATGCCACTGAGGAAATCAAAGTCATAGTTAAAGATTTAACTGGATTTAATTATGAAGAGTGTTGGGGAAATAACAATTTATTAAAATACGAGCATGAAAATAGAGTACAAATTAATAAACAAGGGTAATAAAAATAATAGCCCCTATTATTAAAAAGGTATATTAAATTAGAAGAGAGAGGGTTTTAAAATGAATACTATTATAAAATGTTTTCCTAATGGAAAATTTAAAGCATTAACCATGAGTTATGATGACGGAAAGTTGGCTGATAAAAGGCTAGTCAAGATTTTTAATAAATATGGTATAAAGGGTACATTTCATTTAAATTCAGGTTTCTTGGATTCAGAAGACCACGTAAAGAAAGAAGAAGTAAAAAAGCTATATGAAGGTCATGAGATTTCATCACATACGCTAACTCATCCAACGATAGCTAGATGTTCTAACGAAGAAATAGTAAAACAGACACTAGGAGATAGAGAAAATCTTGAGGAGCTTGCAGGATATACAGTAAGGGGGATGTCATATCCCAATGGATCATATAATTCAAATATAAAATCCATGTTGAAATACTTAGGCATTGAGTACTCTAGAGTAGTTGGAAGTAAGGATAATTTTGATTTGCCAGACGATTTTTATGCTTGGCAAGCAACTTGTCACCATAACCATAATCTGATGGAAAATGCTGAAAAGTTTGTTCCATTATTTAAAAAACAGTATCTATACCTTATGTATGTTTGGGGACATAGTTATGAATTTGACAGAGATAATAATTGGGATTTGATAGAAAAGTTTTGCAATTATGTATCTAATAAGGATGATATTTGGTATGCAACTAATATAGAAATAGTTGATTATATGAAATTGCTTGATAATCTGAAATTTTCATCAAAAGGTAATTTTGTTTATAATCCTTCTTTTAAATCTGCATGGATTAGTTTTAATGATCAAATAATAGAGATAAAAGGTGGATCTCAAATAGAATTATTTTAAAAATTAAATGTTTTAATTTGCAGTTTAAGAGATATAAAAAAAGAAGTAATTGAAAAAGGCTAGAAATGGGATTAAAATCCGCTTTCTAGCCTTTTTTCATATTGTTAACTTTAATGACAAAATTGTTAACGTTAACAAAATTTTGTATTATTATTGTATTATATGTTAATTAATGCTATAGTCTAAATAAGTCGTTAACGTTAACGTAAAAAATATTGGATTGTAAGATAAATAATTTAACAGTACTAAAAAAATAATTATGGGGTGAGATACATGAAAAATTATGCTAAATGGATGGCAGATTCAGTAATAGAAAGAAATACAAATTTAACCGATCACTGGGGATATGAATATGGTTTAACCTTAGACGGAATAGCAGAAGTTTGGAAACAAACTGGTGATGAAAAATATTTAGATTATATAGTAGAAATTATGGATCATTTTGTACAAGAGGATGGAAATATAATCGGATATAGATTAAATGAATATAATATTGATCATTTAAATAATGGTAAAATATTAATAACTTTGTACAAAGAAACTGGAAATGAAAAATATAAAAAAGCATTAGAATTATTAAAAAAGCAAATAGAAACTCAACCACGTACAACAGAAGGCGTTTTTTGGCATAAGAATATTTATCCGAACCAAATATGGTTAGATGGATTATACATGGGTGCAACTTTTTATGCTAAATACATAAAAGAGTTCGGAGAAGTTTCTGAATTCAATGATATTGCTCATCAATTTATTATATGTGAAAAGAATTTGAAAGATGAAAAAACAGGGCTTTTATATCATGCCTTTGATGAAAAAAAAGAGCAAAATTGGGCTAATGAAGAAACGGGGTTATCACCACATTTTTGGTCACGTGCTATGGGATGGTATGTAATGGCACTAGTGGATACATTAGAAGTGTTCCCAGAAGATAATGAAAATAGAGAAAAGCTAATTTTAATACTTAATAATTGTATGACTAATTTAATTAAAGTCGAAGATAAAGAAAGTCATGTTTGGTATCAAGTATTAGATGAAGGACAGCGAAAAGGTAATTATTTAGAGGCTTCAGGTTCATCAATGATAGTGTATGCACTGTTAAAAGGAGTAAGAAAAGGATATTTACCAAAAAGATTAAAGAAAACGGCAAAAACGGCTTATGAAGGATTAATTAATGAATTTATATTAGAGACAAAAGAAGGATTAATAAATTTAAACAAAATTTGTTATGTTGCTGGTTTAGGTGGAAAAGAAAAAAGAGATGGCAGCTTTGCTTATTATATAAGTGAACCAATAGTAAGTAATGAACCAAAGGGGTTAGGACCATTTATACTTGCTTCAGCAGAAAATCAGCTATTATAAAAAAACAATTTATTTTTTTAGTGTATGTGTAAACGGTTATGTAAACGCTACTAAGGAGGAACTATGAAAAGTAAAATAACTTTAAAAAATATTATTGGATATTCAAGTATAAATTTTTTAGGAAGTGGTGCACAAGGGCTAATATCTGCATGGCTAATGTATTTTTATACAACACTGTGTGGTATAAGTCCAATAAAGGCAGGTCTTATATTTACAGCGGCAAGACTCATAGATGCTGTTGGAAATCCTGTATTAGGTGTTATAAGTGATAATTTTGGTAAAACAAAGCTTGGTAAAAAATTTGGTAGAAGAAAGTTCTTTATACTTTTGGGTATACCTATAATAATTGTTGTATTCCCATTATTATGGACAGCTGGTCACACCTTTAGTTTTTATTTCGTAGTTAATTTGATTTATGAAGTAGCATATACTTTGATTTTTGTACCAGGAACTACATTACCAGCTGAAATGACTCAAGATGCAGCAGAAAAAGCAAAACTTATCGGTGGTAAACAATATTGTGGTACTATAGCAAGTGTAATAGCAGCGTTTGTACCTGCAAAGTTATTTTTAACTTATGGTAAAAATTCTCCTAAAGCATTTCTATTTACTGGAATTATATATGGTATAATTACCGGACTCGCATTGATTTATTTTTATTTGAATATATTTGAAAGAGATTCAAAAGAGATTACTTATGAGGATTCGGCAAGTTCAGCTTTTCAGATATTTAAAAAACTAGGGGTTGATATAACTTCAAGTATGAGGAATAGATCATTTAGACTTCATTGTGTAATGATGGGACTTGGAGGGATTTTTAAACAAATTACTGGAGGAGTATTTACATATTTTGCGATATTTGTATTAATGACTTCTACAGTAACAGTAGCTAATATAAATGGCGTTTCATCAATTGTTTCATGTATAGCTTTGTTTTTCTTTATTGTATCGGCATACAAATATGGTGGACCTAAAACGTTTAGAATAGGAACTATTATAGTGTTTGTATCACTAGCAGGCTATTTAGCATTAGCTGTGATGGGTCATTCATCATTAACAGTAACCATATTAACAATATTTGCATTAATAAACATTATAGGAAAAACTGCAATAGACTATGTACCACCATACCAAATGGGATTTATAGCGGATATAGATGAAGCTATAACGGGACAAAGAAGAGAAGGGATATATACAGGAGTAAATAGTCTTTTATCAAAAGTAGCTGCAGCGGTAGAAGCAGCAGTATTAGGAGGCGCATTATCTGCATGTGGATTTAAAACGGGTGTTAGTGTACAACCACATAGTGCGATAGTAGGAATAACTGTTATAGCTATTGTAGTACCTTTTGTATTGCTTGGAGTGACTTGGTTTGCAACTTTAAGGCTTAAACTAACAAAGAGTACTCATAAATTGTTAGTAGATGAAGTGCATAGAATAAAAAATGGGGGCTCGAAAGCTGAAGTAACTCTAGAAGCAAAAGAAGCTATTGAAGTATTAACTGGTTGGAAGTATGAAGAGTGCTTTGGTAATAATAATGTAGGCTTTAAGAATGAAAAGCACTATTTAAGCAGTAACAGTAAAAATGTAAGTTAAATTATCTCTTGGGTCGCTGCAATATTAAAGTGGAATTATTTCCACTTTTTTTAGTGGTTTAAATTTTGTTTATGAAGTAATAACAACATAATAATATATGGTCGTAAAGAACTATTTTCAAACGATAGCTTAAAGGTGGTGAAAGTTTTGTCAATTAACCATGAAAATTTAAAAGATGAAATTGTTAGTCTTATTAGTAAGGGAGATTCTGAT
Organism: Clostridium estertheticum; assembly: GCF_026650985.1. GTDB lineage: Bacteria > Bacillota > Clostridia > Clostridiales > Clostridiaceae > Clostridium_AD > Clostridium_AD estertheticum_C. Next base: position 3,205,883 of record NZ_CP086239.1, on the reverse strand, counting down.
AGAGTAGAATTTAGAAATCATAGTGGGGGACCCAATTTATTAGGTAAGATTATCTCCTCTTTTGCAAATGCATCAGGTGGTAAATTGATTTTGGGGGTAAATAATAAGGGCAAAATCAATGGATGTAATAAAAATGATGTAATGGAAACTTTTAATAAAGCTAAAGGAAAATTGATACCATGTCCTATTGTTTCAATAGAATTTATTGAAATAAATAAAAAAGTACTGGCTATCATTTCTATAGAGAAAACCGAAAAAATAATCTCGTCTAGTTTAGGGGTATTTAAAAGAGTCAACAATTCAGAAGAAATTATGGTAACAGAAGAGATAAAGAACAAACAGCTAAGTGCGGTTACAAAAGATGAAATTAACGATACCGTTGGAGAAATGGCTCAGCAAATTTCGCAGCTTACAATTACTTTAGAAGAAACTATACAACGATACAGAATTCAAAATAAGCTAAGTAGAAAAATTATTGAATGGATAGCCTGTGGAATAATTGGAATTGTTTTATCAATCTTTATTCATTTATAGGGTATAACAGTATTCGATGGACATATAGTTTTTATACTCCTTAAAATTTAAATCACTCCGCTATAAGCTATTTTTGAGAGGAGCGGCATAAATTTAAAAGCTGCTGAGGATACTATAGTAGAAATATATATCCTAGGTTGTAAAATGAAATAGCTTGTAAAACATCTTACCGGGATGGAAGGCGGAAAAAATGAAGGTAAAATCATTCAAAATTAAGTTGATGATTTTTACTATTATTTGTGCTATGGAAGCAGCGATAGTAGTTAATGCTAAAATTAAAAACAGTAATGTGATTGAAATAAATGATAAAAATGGAATGAAAAATTTGCAATTACAAGAATGTGAAATTAAAAAACAAGCGGATTTAGAAAAGATATGGAAGATAGGATATGACCAATTTTTTGAAGGTGAATATGCAAAATCCATTATAACTGAGAACCAAGTTTTAAAGGAAGATTCTAAATTTTATAAAGCATATGCTGTAAAAGGAATTGCATTAGCTTATAATGGAGATTTCAAGGGAGGTATGCGGCAGATTGACAACTCCTTAAAATTGAAACCTGATTATGGATATGCAAGATTTAATAAAGCACTAGCTTATGAATTATACGGATACTATGCTGAAGCTATCAAGTGGTACGAGAAGGATTTGGAAGTGGAAAAATCTGAATGGATTTATTATGGTATAGCCAGTATTTATGGAAGAAAAGGTGATATTAATAATACAGTGAAGTATCTGAAGCTAGCAATTGTTATTAATCCAAATATCAAAAATGAAGCAAAAAACGAAAAAGATTTTGAAAATGTAAAACAATACAATCAATTTAAGTTATTAATAGAAAAATAGAATTTTTTTGTACTATTCAAAGGAATGTTTGTAGGGTATAATGAATCAGTAAAATAACAAGACCTACCTTGATAGTATTTATTGTGAATATTAATTTAGAAGGTATCGGAATAGGGTATTTTTAAAGATGTGAAAAACAAAAAAAGAGGGTGAAAATATGAAAAATGATATAAATAAAAATATGGAGATAATGAAAAAAGTTATTGAAGAAAAGAAAGCAAAATCTTCTATGCAAAAAAATAGTAGGAGAGCATCAATCCATGGAACACAAAGCTCATCATCAGGTAATGGTGGAGGGTTAGTTGGTAAAAATAACAGGGGACAATAAGTTCCCTTGTTATTTTACAATCTTTTCAAGTGATGTAACGAGCTTTTCTTTATTAATAATCATATCAGATAATATTTTATATGTTTTTGTGTTTATATCACTAGCATCTCTCAGAAATCTGCCTTGAATATCCATAAGTAAAGAGTTTGCATCTCGCTCTAAGTTAAGTGAAAACTTTAAATACTCTTTAATATTATTAATTTCTGTAGCATATATTCTTTTATTAAACTCATCTATTAAAAAAGACATTTTATCATATATATAGAAATCAATTTCTTCAGTTTTCGATTCACTTAATTCACTTTTTAGCTCCTCATAATAGTTAATAGAGTTGCTTATTTCTTTTGCTAAGACCTTTGACATTGTTTCTATAAATTGAATATCACATTTTAGTTGTCCTATGCTTTCATATATAGCTTTCTTTCTAATAGCAATATTTATAGACTTATTAATTAAATCTATAACGTTATATCCCATGACATCACTCCTAATATTATTTCTAGTTTAGTATTATGTCTATTTAGCAGTAATATTTAGCTTACATGGGAATCATAACATATTTCTTATATTGTCACAATAAAATTGTCGAAAAATGGCATTTTATTAAATTATATAGAATAAATTAAAAATTTGTAATATCTTTATTATAGGGATTAACCCATAACCTCATTAGCTACTAGGTTGAGGGAATCTGCTGAAATAACTAATTCTTCCATGCTGCTGGCTAGTTCTTCTGTAGCAGCGGCCTGTTGTTGTCCTATATCTGATGTTTGGACAATTTTTTCATCAATCTCTTTAACTTTATTTTTTATATTGTTTATGATAGTTTCTACATCTACTATGGAGCTTGAACTATTGCTAGCCATTTTACGAATTTCGGTGGCTACTACTGAAAAGCCCTTACCATGCTCTCCAGCTCTAGCTGCTTCGATTGCAGCATTAAGGCCTAACATATTTGAAGTATGTGCCACCCCACGAATTACCTCTATTATTTTTTCAGTTTCATTTATTTGTTCATTTATTTCATTTGATAAAGTTTGAAGAGATGATTGAAGGGTCGAAAGTTCGACTGCAGAAGCTGCAAGCTCTTCAATGGTAGCTGATGTTTGTTCTGAGGAGTCTGCAACCAATTTAGCAGTACCTATAAGCTTATCACGATTCGCTACGCTAATACCTAAACCTAACCCTCCTATTATGTTCCTTTTGCTATCGAATATGGGAATAGCTGTAGATTCAAATTCAAAACCAAATGCTTCTTTTGGTACTAAAGATCTTTGAGGTTTTCCGGAAATAATAGCTTTATACACTGTATCTTCTTTAGGAATATCCATTCCGGTAGCTTCAACAGGCATTTTAATTTTTTTACCTGATAAATTCATTAGAAACTTTTTGGTATCGCTTACTCCTATTACACAATCTAGAGGGATTAGTTTCTGAAGAGCCGGAGCTAACTCCAAAATAAAATTCATTATATATTCTGATTCATTGTCTTCATTAAAAAGCATATTATAATTTCCCCTTTCATTTTTAAGTATTGATATAATTAATAGTCACTCCTCATATATAATATATTTATAAAAGGCAATTCCACTATTATATTATCTTTGTTTTATTGAATAACTTTAGCATTTTTGATAAAACTTATTATGTTTTATCACTATTTCAATAGCTAAAGATAGTTAAATATACTTGCATTGTGGTGAAAAAGTATTACAAAACAAATACAATATTACCACATACAATATTTCGGAGCTCTATTATGTTATAATCATAACTGATAATATGGAAATTAGAATCTTTTAAAATATTTATTTTAAAGTAAGAGGTGAAATTATGGGAAAAAAAGTGCTCATTATAGAAGATGAGGAATCTATTAGAGGGTTTATTAAAATTAACTTTCAAAGAAACAACTTTTTAGTATTTGAAGCTGTATCTGGAGAAGAAGGTTTAGAAAGAGTCCACGAGGAGAGACCAGATTTAATAATTTTAGATATAACACTTCCTGGTATGGATGGGTTTAAAACATGTGAATTGTTAAGAAACGATTTTCCAAATTTGGGCATTATCATGCTTACCGCTAGGGGAGAAGATATGGATAAAATTATGGGACTTGAGTATGGTGCTGATGATTATATGGTAAAACCATTTAATCCTTTAGAACTTATTGCCAGAGCAAATTCTCTGCTTAGACGAATGAATCATAGTGAAGAGAAAAATCCTGAGCAATTAATCTCTGGGTGCTTTATAATAGACACTGTTTCCATGAAGGTATATAAAAATCAACAACTTCTAGATTTAACCCCTAAAGAATACTTGATTTTGAAGACATTTATGGAAAATGAGGAAAAAGCTTTTAATAGGGATGATTTATTAAACTTAGTATGGAATTATGAATACTTTGGAGACTCTAAAATTGTAGATGTTAATATAAGGCGTCTTAGAGAAAAAATTGAAGCTGTCCCTTCTAAACCAGAATATATAGAGACGGTATGGGGGGTTGGATATAGATGGAGAAAGAGGTGATATTTTGAGGGGAATAAAAGCCAGACTTGTTTGGAGTTATCTATTAGTGATTGTTTTCACTGTAATCACATTAGAAGTTTTTCTTACCGTTTCTTTAGAAAAATATTACTATCAAAATATGGAATCATTACTTTCAAAACAAATCAAGGGATCTGTCGATTTTTATAATAATTATTTTTCTTCATCTAGTTTAAAAGAAAATGTGGAGAATAATGATGATATTTTTTGGAAAAACACCTCTGCAGAGGTCCAAATTATTGATAACTCAGGAATGATGCTAATGGATTCCATTGGTAATTTTAATAAGGAACATATCGAAGATGATGATGTGGAAAAAGCATTGCAAGGAGAACTTGGAACATTTACTAAGAAAGATAAGGATACAAAGGAAAATTTTATGTACGTTTCTTATCCCTTAAAATCAGCTAATAAAATAGAGGGTGTACTACGTTTTGTTACTTCTTTATCAGAGGTAGATGCAATTATTCATAAAATAGTAATCCTTTTTTTTGGAGTTGGAACTCTTGTAATTGTTATTTCTGGTGTTTCTAGTATATTTATCTCTAATACTATTGTGGGACCACTAGATGAAGTAAATACCCTAGCTAAGAAATTTGCGTCTGGAAACTTTAATGAAAGACTTGAAAAAAGAAGGAATGATGAAATTGGTGAATTATCCGATACATTTAATTTTATGGCTGAAGAAATTCAAAAAAGTCAGAACCTAAAAAATGAATTTATTGCATCTGTTTCTCATGAACTTAGAACCCCTCTCACATCCATAAAAGGATGGGCTTCGACTATTAGATCTGGTAGTTTAGAGGATAAGGAAGAAATTCTAGTCGGACTTAACATTATAGAAAAAGAAAGTGATAGACTTACAGTAATGGTGGAAGAATTGTTGGACTTTTCCAAATTCATATCTGGAAAAGCACCACTTAAAAAAGAATATGTAAATATTCAAAGTATTATAACCTACATAGAAAAACAATTTATGCCCAAGTCAATACGTCACAATATTAACTTTACTTGTAAAATACAAGAGGATTTAGTCCCTGTTTTTGCGGATGAGAAAAGGTTAAATCAAGTTATTAGCAACATTTTAGATAATGCCTTTAACTTTACAAAAGAAGGAGGCAAAGTAACACTCGAAGCGTGTATTGATGGTAATAATATTTGCATTATTGTGAAGGATAATGGAATAGGAATTTCACCGGCGGATTTGCCTAAAGTCACAGAAAAATTTTTCAAGGGTAGAACAAGTATGTCACAAAATGGGATAGGACTTTCCCTCTGCAAAGAAATTATAGAAATGCATAATGGTAAACTTGAGATTTCAAGCGAATATGGCAAGGGTACAGATGTTAAAATATTTTTACCTCTGACATAAGAAACAATAAAATTTATATATATAAGAGGTGACTCCTGGTGAAAAAAGCATTATGTTTATTTGTTATTATATTTTCTATTATAATTTTTATATGGAGTCAATATGCAGGATTAACTTTAAGTTCTCAAGTATTGCATAAAAAACTTACTGTGTCGCCTATACAAGGAAGTTGGATAGTAGAGAAATACGTTTCTATTGGTGGAGCTACAATTGATGATGAAAAAGCAAAACAATTACTTGGAAAGGTTGCTTATTTTAGTGGAGATACAGTTGAGTTTAATGGTAATATCTCTAAGGATGTTAAATATAAAGTTAAGTCCGTGGATACTAAAAGTTATTTTTGGAATAGTATAAAAATAAGTGCCAAAAGCTTAGGAATAAAAAATACTGATGTACAAATTATTACTATTAACTCCAATGAAACTTTTTTTGATGAGTACATAAGGTTAGATGAGTTAACCCTTATAAAAAACTATGAGGGTACCTTATTATATTTTCACAAAGCAAAAGATTCTTCTGCTGCCCATTCATATAATAAAGATAACAATACAAAAATTCTAATCAGCAAGGCAGAAAAAGAAATACGATCTAAGTCAGGATTATTACTTGGACTAAGATATGAAAATCCTGAAGGCGAAGATTGGCTGAGCAAATATTCATATAAAACCTTATGGATCAGTTCAGTAAATGATAAAATACTTCCCATTCGGGAAACTAAAGATTTGTTACTTCCAAGGCAAGATGGATTTTGGAAGGTAGGAATAAGTAATAAAATAGAAAATGGAGATTCCAAGGACGTACTTTGGTCTTATCCAATCAATTTACTTAATCCCACTAAACCCATAAATTCAAAAAAAATAAAGTATACTAAAACAGAAGGTAGTATAGCTATTAAATTTGTAGGCAGTAATTATGTTTCTACTGATACTGTACATGATGTAAATAATAATGATTTAGAAAAGAAGTATTCTAATAATAAGCTAAAAATATTTCCAATGGATAATCTAATGGGAGAACCTATAAAACTTACAAGCATACTTCCGAGGGAAATAGAAAAAGCTACTTTGCCAGGTGCAAATTTAAACATAAATAAAAATACCCAAGATGAAAAGCTAGAAAAAGTGGATAATAATTTGGGTGTAATAAGAAGAAGCGGACGATGGATACTAAGAGGAAGAATGTCCCAAGCAAATAGCGGAGATGCATTTATAGATTTTGATATTCCTTATGCTACACCTAAATCGTTAACTACATATGATAATTTATTCCCCTCTTTTAATGTAATAAAAACAAAGGTACCAAGCGCAGTGGATGCTTATTCATCTCCTAATAGAGATTTTGTTGTTGTTCTAACTAATACAGAATTAATGGTCTTTACTATAAAAGGTTATAACCTGGGAGAAAAGTCATTAACTTTGAAGTTTAAAGCAGGAGAAATACCAGTGATGTCCCAGTGGGCTACAGGTAGTTATGTGGATGAGTGGCAAAAAAAAGTAAAATAAGTGCTAACGCGGCTATGCGCGTTAGCACTTATTTTATTGTTCTAAATTCATATCCTTTGTCTTTTAAATATTCTATAATTTGAGGTAATGCATTAGCAGTTTGCATTTTACCATAAGTATCATGCATCAATATAACTAATTTTTCTTGTGTTCCAACCTCTTCCTTTAATACGTTAAGTAACTCTTCTGGAGTTTTATTTGCCTTACCTTCTGCATCTTTGATTTCAGCATTCCAATCTATACTAATCATATTCTTTTCTTTTAGCTTTGCATCGAACTCTGGTAAATTCGGATCTCTATAATATGCTCTTGACATATATCCTCCTGGCACTCTTAAAATCCTTGTACTAAAATCCTGACCAAGTATATTTTTTAAAGCATCATCGTTTTTTTTCACATCGTTCATGAAAATAGGTACATTAATTATATTATTAGGGAATAATGAATTGTGTTCATTATGATTATAAGTATGATTTCCTATTGCATGTCCCTCATTAAATTCACGTTTTACAAGTTCTTTGCTTTTTTCATTTGCCTCTATGTTTTGTCCAACTAAAAAGAATGTTGCTTTAACGTTATTTTCTTTTAGAATATCTAGTACTTTTGGGGTCACAGTAGTAGATGGACCATCATCAAAGGTAAGAAATGCTATTTTCTGATTATCATTTTTCCCTTTGTAATTTAATATTTCACTTACTTTTGCAGCATCATAAATATACTTTTCCCCTTCTTTATTTACAGTGAAATTTTTTGTTGATTCGTTACTAGTTTCATTATTCTTTAATGTACTAGTAGCGTTAGGTTTAGAAGTAGCTGTAGTAGTTACTGTAGTAGTAATTGGTACGATTACTGGTTCAGCATTAACTTCATCTTTAGTAAAACTTTTACCTATTATGATTGTACCTATTAAAATTAAAAAGATGCAGCTACATATTAAACTTATTTTTAAAGGTCTTTTATTAAATCTTTTCTTTTTCTTCATATTCACCACTCCATTAACTAGTATTTATAATTGTATTTTATATAATATGACTGTATATAGTGAAATGTTATTGTATATTTTTTATTTCTTATAGATTATTGCTTTCAAAATATGTTTTTCAATTTAATTACCCCCATAATTTTAAATTATTCATATTTTTAAACACTTAACAAAACCTGTAAAACTTAGTATAACTATAACAATGTAATTATTTTACATGAAAGTCATTTATTTGACAATATTTTACTGTGAATACTATTCCATAAAACCCTCTTTTAATCTATATACTTATAATACTACTTATTATAAACTAAGAGATTACAAAATTATTACAATTTCATTACAGATCATATTAAAACCTTTTTGTGTCTCCTTTTGAATACATCTAGTTGAAAAAATGATAATTTTTATTAATGGAAATAGTAAGTTACTTTACATATATATTAAAAATATTAAAATATATGTGATATTTCATAGGAGTTAAATTAATTTTAGGATTTAATAAGACTATTTAAAATCATTCCAATAACTACGAGCATTATTCCAATTAATCCAATAAGTGTTGGAATTTTATCATGAAATATAAATACTCCGCCCAGTAGTGTAAATATTACTTCGCCAGACTGTGTTGATTCTACGACTGCTAACATACGTACATCACTACTTACTAGATCAGTTGCTTTAAAAAATAGTATTGTAGCAATAATTCCTGAGAAAATGGCAACTAGTAAGGATTGAACTACTTGTCCTTCACTTGGTAGACCAACAGTTAATAAGCTAAATAAAGATATAATTATCCAAAATGGCATACTACATAGGGTCATGCCAAATACTCTTTGAAAGGTACTAAATCTATTATTACAAACTTCTATCATTTTACGATTTCCAAGTGGATATGAAAATGCGGCTAGTATAACAGGCAAAATTCCAATAAAAGCTTTTAGAGCAGAGATATCCTTTGCTTGTTGAAACTGTATTAAAAATATGCCAAGCAAAATTACAGACGACATTAGTAAAGATTTTTTAGGGATTTTATTTCTTATTTTAAAGATTCCATCTTCGGTTTCTACGTTTTTAAAAAATAGTGGAGTTAGAAGTGCACCTGCGACTATAGTTATTTGCCAAGTTCCAGCAACTAACCATGATGAACCATAGGCTGAGGCGAAAGTTAGGGGAGCATAAAACAATCCAAATCCTACCGTACTCCAAATTATCCATTGAATAGGTTTTTTTATTATATCATTTAGTACACCAAATAGTTGATTTTTTATAATCATGATAACAAGTAAAATTGGGAACATAAAAATAAATCTTAGAGATGAACTCCAGAGCCAACTACCACCTGAAATATTCATTTGTTGATTAAGTATAAATGTAAATGCAAAAAAGAATGATGCTGCTATCCCTAGGATTAGTGCTTTCGGCATTTTAAAACTCCTTATTCAAAATTATAGTGTAGATGTATTGAATACAACTTGTGATTTTTGTTTAGACTTTAACTACGACTATCACATTCAGCTATAAATAATTCTGTTTTTATCATCAAATCTCTTGTACCAGAGAAAGCAATTCCATCACTAACCATAAAAGATAGAAATTCATTAACTGTTGTGCAAATGAACAATAAAAAATGTTAAATAACCAATATCAACTGGTTTATAAAAATACTATTATTAATATAGGAGTTATGAAAACGTTATATATATTATGCGACAAATTTTAAAATTATCTAATTGAATTTATGGTTAACATTAGATGAGATCATCTATTATCAAAGATACAACTACATTATACAATAAGGGGGAAGTAAAATGGCTGTGATTAATTGGAGTGGAGCAATATTTGGTTTAATAGTTGCTATAGTTTTAATATTTAGAAAGGTAAGTCCTGTATACGCACTTTTTGGAGGTGCTATTATAGGCGGATTAGTTGGCGGTGCTAGTTTAGCTCAAACAACACAAATTGTTATTGATGGTACCAGCAGCGTAATGGGGGCAGTGGTTCGAGTACTCGCAGCAGGAATACTCGCAGGTATTCTAATTGAGTCTGGTGCAGCAGAGAGAATTGCAGAAACTATAGTCGAAAAGCTGGGCGAAAAAAAGGCTCTTTTAGCAATAGCCATTGCAACTATGGTTATAACTGCTGTAGGTGTATTTATTGCGGTTTCAGTTATTATAGTTGCGCCAATAGCATTGTCCGTAGGTAAAAAAGTTGGACTTACTAAATCTTCAATACTTCTAGCGATGGTAGGTGGAGGTAAGGCTGGAAATATAATTTCACCTAATCCCAATACCATAGCAGTAGCAAAAGGTTTTAATTTAGATCTAGCACAAGTAATGATTAATGGTTTTATACCTGCAATAGTAGGGTTAATAGTAACATATTTCGTTGCTACAATGTTAAGTAAGAAAGGTGAATTAATTAAAGAATCAGAAATAATTGTAAATAATACAAAAGAAAAGCCAAGTTTTGCTAAATCAATGGTGGCGCCAATTGTAGCAATTTTATTGTTATCATTAAGTCCTATTGGAAATATATTTCATATACAGTTTTTAGCGAAAATTAAAATTGATTCTATGATTATACTGCCAGTTGCAGGATTAATAGGATTAATCGTAATGGGTCAATTTAATAAAGTTGTTGAATATACCACTTCAGGGTTAAATAAAATGACAGGTACTGCCATAATATTAATTGGTGCAGGTGCAATAGCAGGTGTCATTTCCAAATCTAATTTAAGTGCGGTAGTGGTACAATGTATCCATTCGGCAGGTATTTCAGGGGTGTTCTTAGCACCGATATCAGGAATACTAATGGCAGGAGCTACTGCATCAACAGCTACAGGAGCAATTCTAGCATCTGGAAGCTTTGGAAAAGCAATATTAGCTATGGGAGTACCTCCATTAAATGCGGCGATTATGGTACATACAGGGGCTACAGTTATTGATCATTTGCCACATGGTAATTTCTTTCATGCTTCAGCCGATTCTGTAAAAATGAAAATTAAAGAACGTATGAAACTTATTCCATATGAATCTATGGTTGGTGGATCTATGATGATTACAGCAACTATAATATATGGATTTTTAAAATAACAAGCAAATATGGATTTATACTTATTTATCTAATAAAAATATAAGTTAAGTTAGGAGCGATATATATGAAACAGGACTTAGTTATTGTATTAGCACCGGATTCTTTTAAGGAAAGTATGACAGCAAAAGAAGTTTGCACGGCAATGGAAAGAGGAATTAAAAAAGCAAATAATAAGATTACCTGTGTACATGTACCAATGGCTGATGGAGGAGAAGGAACTATGCAGTCATTAGTAGATGCTACTAATGGAAAAGTATATTCTTTAAAAGTAGTTGGACCGCTCGGAAATATGGTAGAAGCACAATATGGTATCTTAGGACAAGGAGAAGTAGGTATATTAGAAATGGCTAGTGCCAGTGGAATACAGCTAATACCTTCGGAGCAAAGGAATCCTTTATTAACAACAACTTATGGTACTGGGCAGCTTATAAATGCTTGTTTAAATCATGGAGTAAAAAAAATATTAATAGGTATTGGTGGAAGTGCTACAAATGACGGTGGAGCCGGAGTTGTACAAGCACTTGGTGGAAAATTATTAGATGAACAGGGGAATGAATTAGGTTTCGGTGGTGGAGAATTAGGAAAACTAAATAGCATTGATTTAAAGAATTTTGACCCTAGATTAAAAGAAGTTGTGATCGAAGTAGCTTGTGATGTTAATAATCCACTTTGTGGAGAAAAAGGAGCTTCAAATGTATTTGGTCCACAAAAAGGAGCCACCCAAAAAATGGTAGGAATATTAGATGATAACTTGAAACACTATGCAGATATAATAAAAAGGCGACTTGGTAAAGATGTTATAGATGTACCAGGTGCTGGAGCAGCAGGAGGACTTGGAGCTGGACTTTTGGCATTTTTAAATGGTACTTTGAAAAAAGGTATTGAAATGGTAATTGAATATACTGGACTAGAAGAAAAAGTAAAAGATGCAGATATGGTTTGGACCGGAGAAGGAAGTATAGATTATCAAACTCAATATGGGAAAACTCCTTTTGGGGTTGCGGCAGTTGCTAGTAAGCACAATAAGCCAGTGATTGCATTAGCTGGAAGAGTTGGTGAAGGCATAGATATATTATATGAAAGTGGAATAGATTCAATATTTGGTATCATGCAAGGAGTAACTTCTATGGAGGAAGCTCTAGTTAATGGACCGGAAAACGTTGAAAAGACAGCTGAAAATGTAATAAGACTTATGAACTTATTATAATTGGTAAATATCTGTATAAATTTATTTATACAGCTGTATTTTTAAAATTTATACGAGTAAAAATAAACATTATATACCGTGAAATCTTATTCATTAATATATAAGATTTTACGGTATTTTTTAGGATGATAATCTAAAGGCCATAGTACAAATAGAATTAGTTATAAATAGCGACAAGTAGATATATAACAAGTAGTTAATAATACATATAATATAATAAAAAGATAGGAGAAATGCTAGAATCAATAAAATAATATTTTTAAGTATGGTTGCAAAGTACACCTTTTAGGTATACAATAAAACTATACGGTTCAAGTATACATTTAAGAGTAATATTTCCAAGTATGGTTGATGAAGTAAAACGCATTGGAAAAGTGTAAGTTTATATAACAAACTATTAGTGAAAGGGGATAATTTCATGAATAAAGTTATGGGTTTAGATGAAGTGATGGAAAAGGTTCACGATGGAGCGACGATTATGTTTGGTGGCTTTCTAGGGGTGGGAGCACCACTTAAAGCAATTGACAAATTGGTAGAAAAAGGTGTTAAGGATTTAACTATAATATCAATAGTTAATGCCTATCCTGGTCAAGATTTTGATATTGCGAGGCTTTACAAAAACAAGCAAGTTAAAAAATTAATTACCGCTCATTCTGCTACATGTCAGCTTGCGCTTGAACAATTTAAGAACGGAGATATTGAAATTGAATACTTTCCAATGGGTAGTCTTGTTGAAAAGATTAGGGCAGCGGGTTCTGGATTAGGTGGAGTGCTTACTCCCACAGGTGTAGGTACATTAGTTGAAGAAGGAAAACAAAAACTTATAATAGAGGGTAAAATGTATTTAATTGAATTGCCACTGAAGGCTGATTTTGCATTTATTAAAGGTTATAAAGGAGATAGATTAGGAAATATACAATATCGTGGATTAGCCATTAATACAAATCCAATTATGGCAATGGGTGCAGATTATACAGTAGCAGAAGTGAATGAAATAGTTGATGTTGGTGGTATTGAACCTGAATGCGTAGGTACACCAAGCGTATTTGTACAGGCTGTTGTACAAGGATATTCATTTGATGAGCATAAACAAGTATATACTGATTTGTGGGTTAGTTCTAATCAACTCAAATAGCTGATTATTTATAAATCAAAGGAGGTAATTAAACATGGAAGCAAGAGAAATAATTGCTCGAAGGGCAGCTAAGGAACTAAGTAATGATCAAGTGGTGAATTTAGGGTTTGGAATGCCTACAGCAGTTGCCAATTATTTAGCTGAAGGTGTGGAAGTAATATTGCAATCAGAAAATGGATGCTTAATGTTTGGTCCTACGCCAAAACTCGGAAAGGAAGATCCAGATGTTGCAAACTCTGGTGGTCAACCGATTAGCTTATTACCTGGAGCTGCAGTTTTTGATTTGGCCACATCGTTTTGTATTATTCGTGGAGGGCATGTTGATGCTACAGTACTCGGAGCACTTGAAGTAGACCAAGAAGGCAATATTGCCAACTGGGCTATGCCACTTGCTCCAGGAAAATTTGCACCAGGTATGGGTGGTGCAATGGATTTAGTAAATGGAGCTCGCAAAGTTATTGCTACATTAAAGCATTCTAGTAAGAGTGGATCTAAGATATTAAAAAAATGTCTTCTTCCAATTACAGGAAAGGGAGTAGTTGATATTATCGTTACTGAAAAAGCAGTATTCGAAGTAACGCCTAATGGGCTTGTACTTACTGAAATGTTTGAAGGCCTAACTGTTGAGGATATTCGGAGCATTACAGAGGCTGATTTTACAGTTTCTGATAAGATAACAGTATATAGGTTATAGATGTAAAAAGCAGATAATATAACAGATAAGCAAGTTAAATAATCCAAACTGTAAAATGAGGTGTCTCAAAATGATTTTTAATCATTTTGAGACACCTCATTTACATATATACAAATATTTAATTGTGAACTAAGTAGAGTATAGTAATTATATTTTTGATTCTTTTATAATTGATTTTAGTACCTTGGCAGATTCGGCAAGTTGATTGTTTTCATCTTCATTGAGGTTAACTTGTAATATTTTCTTTACTCCTTCTCTACCTAGAATTGTTGGAACTCCCATATAAACATCCTCTATTCCATATTCACCTTTTAGTAGAGAGGACACTGTAAGAATAGAGTTTTCATTACTTAATATTGCCTCAACTATCCTTTTTACGGCTAGAGCTACAGCATAATAGGTTGCACCTTTTTTTTCAAGGACTTTATATCCTGCTCTTTTTACATCATTATGTATAGTAGACTTCATATCATCATTACATGTTTTAGAACTAATAGTACAGTACTCATCAATATTCATACCTGCAATACTAGTTAAACTCCAAGTAGCTATTTCGGAATCGCCATGCTCACCCATTATATAGGTATGGATATTCCTAGCGTCAACTTCGAAACGCTGACTAAGAAGATATTTAAGTCTTGAAGTATCGAGAACCGTACCTGATCCAATTACTCTATTACTTGGAAAGCCTGAAAGCTTATAGGCTATATAAGTTAATATATCCACAGGGTTTGATACTATTACTAATATAGAATCAGGGCTGTATTTTACAACCTCTGGAATTATACTTTGGAATACTTTAAAATTATTCGCTATACAATTAAGTCTTGTTTCTCCTGGTTTTAAACTAATTCCTGCTGTAATAATTACTATATCTGAATCTTTTGTATCGGCATATTCTCCGGAAGTTATATCTATAGGTTTTACGAAAGAAGCACCATGTGATAAATCCATCGCCTCTCCTTCAGCTTTATCCTTATTTATATCTACAATTACAATTTCAGATGCAAGTCCACTAGTCATTAGAGCAAAAGCTGTAGTAGAACCTACAAAACCTGCTCCAATTATAGAAATTTTATTTCCTTTTGTTCTCATATAAAAACGTCCCTTCTTTAGTTAATAGTATATAAATATTATATACTAATTTAATAACTATTATCAACATTCTTAATAAATGGTAAATTCTATTTTGGTCTTCTGTTTATGTCTGAATAATGACATTTAAGGAATTTAGTGTTGAAGTTTAATTGTATGCTATATATAATTGTAGTATCAAATTTTGAAACCAAGTAGATTTATTTACTTGGTTTTTATTTAAGGAGAGATTACATTGAAAAAAATATTTGCAATAATTTTGTCAATTATTTCAATAAGCTCATTTTTTATATTGTTAAATATTAAAGATAAAAGTGCTAATTGGATGCAAGTTTATATAGTAATAATAATGTATGTTATTCTAATTTTAATTGTTTTTTATAAATTATTAAACTCTTATAAAGAGTTTGGGATAAAGAAAATGTTGGGATTTACAACCGTAGACATTTGGATAAAAGATATTACAAACTTAATGATACTTCAATTGACAATAAATGTAATTATAGATATTTTAATGTTTATTATTATGTTAAAGGGATATTCTAATTATCTAAATTCTTTTATATTTAAAGTTTGTATGAGCTTAATAATTCAATTAGTAATTTCATTTGTGTTTTTATCTATCCCATATATATACATATCTAGAATTACTATTTCTAATATGATAAAGAATAAAAAAAACATGAAAGCTATTGTGAATTTTAATAGCATTTTAAAGACTATATTTATAATTATTTTTATATTAGTTTCATCAATATCATTAAATGAATATGATTCAATTAAGTCATTTTATAATACGTCTTTTGAAAAATGGGAAAAAACAAAGGACTATGCATTTATAGGTGGTCTTAAAGCAAAAGACTATGAAGAACTCCAATCAGATGCATTTAATTTGAAATTGAAAAAATTATATCTTTATTTGAATGCTAAAGGTAGTATATTGGCAGATTTTAATGATTTTACTCAACAAAGTATGGAACTGAATAAAGATGCTGACATACCTAAGCTGGTTAAAGCATTTGCAACTGTTAATCCTAATTATTTAATAAATAATAAATTTTATGATATTAATAATAAAAAAATAAATATTTTAGAATCAGAAAGAGACAGTATAATAATTATTCCACATAGATATATAAACTCAGAAAAAGAAATAAAAAATTTCTTCTCACATTTAGGAAAAGATATAAAAATAATATGGAGCAAAGATAATCAAAAGTTGTTTTCTTATGATATAGATGTAAACTCTAAATATGGAAATATGGTAACAGATCCACTTTTAATGGTAATAACAGAAAGTAACGGAGACTTGCATGATTATGCTAAGGTAGCTGGAGAAGAAGGGGGTCCATTTAAATTTAAAAGTACTAATAGAGATAATCCTCAAGGGACATTTGAAAATAAAGCGAAGGAATTAGGAATTTATAATAAATTAGTTAATGTCTATTCTGTGTATGATGAAGTATCAGTTGAGATTTATAATTTAAAACAAAAACTTTTTGTGATTTCAGTTGTAATGTTTTTGTGTATAATGATAATTATTTTTATTATACTGCAAAATACATTTAATTACTTTGAAGAAAATAAACAATTATTAGTTATTAAAACTTTTCATGGATATAAATATTATGATAAGTACAGAGACTATTATTTGAAAATGTTATTTTCATGGATTATAATAGCCATTTTTATAATCGTTAAAAATGGTGTGAAACCTGATAATAGTTGGAGCATTTTTATGGGGGCATTAGTTATGGATATAATAATTTCAGCCATAAGTATTAAAAAAATTGAGAAAAGGAATATTATTAAGGTTATAAAGAGGGGATAATAGATGAATATTATAGAACTTAAGAATGTCACAAAATGTTACGGAAAAAAAATGATATTAAATAAATTTAATTTAAGTGTTAAAAATGGTGAGATTATTGCTATAAAGGGAGTTAGTGGAAAAGGTAAAAGTACGTTGCTTAACATAATTGGATTAATAGAAGATTTTGATGATGGTGAATTAATTATCCATGGTGTTTCAGGATTAACTCCTACAAATAAGAAAACACCAAAAATGATCCGTGAAAAAATAGGGTATTTATTTCAAAATTTTGCTTTAATAGATAATTCTACTGTTGAATATAACCTTAATATAGCTATGAAATATATTAAAATTAGTTCTGCGCAGAAACATGAAAAAGTAATTAAAGCTTTAGATGATGTTGGGCTACAAGGTTATGAAAAGAGAAAAGTATATGAGTTAAGTGGAGGGGAGCAACAAAGAGTTTCAATTGCAAGAATAATGGTGAAACCTTGCGATATTATTTTAGCTGATGAACCCACGGGATCCCTTGATGAAGAAAATAAAAATAAGATACTAGGTTTATTAAAATTACTAAATGAACAGGGGAAAACTATAGTTATAGTTACCCATGATGAATCTGTGACCCATATTTGTACGAGAGTAAAAGTAATTTAGGGGGTTATGAAATTAAAACAAAAAACATGGTCACTCATATTTATTTGGTTGTATAATAATGGTATATTATGCATTGAACAACATAGAAGAGTATTTCAACTGGGTAATGTATAATTAAAAATAAATATTTAAAGGAGATAGGATGGGTAAAATAAGTAGCTTATTAAAGTTAACACCGTTTATAAAAAAACATAGGTTGATTTTTATTGCAGGGATTATAGGTATGTTATTAGGCTCAATTATTGCTACCCCAATTCCATATATAATAGGAATTATTATGGATAAGGTGCTAATAGCGAAAAGGGGATATAATCAGCTCTATTATTATATTGGTATAATAGCTGTATTTTATGTTTTGCGTTATTTTATTTCAATCTTTTCAAACTACATGTTTGTAAAGATTAACAATTTAGTGGTTAATGAGCTTAGATGTACTGTAATGGATAAAGTTATGGAACTACCTATGAGTTATCTTGCAAATACTGAGAAAGGATATGTACAAAGCCGAATAGCGGAGTGTAGCACTGTTGGTAGTATATTTTCACCATCTTATGTGGGTATAGTTTTAAGTCTAACAGATGCTGTACTTGCATTGGTAACAATGTTTGCTATAAATTATAAACTATCTATAGTAATTCTTATTTTGACACCATTATTTTTCTTTTCATCTAAGATGTCCATGGGCAATTTCATGAAGAATACAAGAGAAATGCTAGAATATAATGCAACTTTAAATGGAGAGTGTTTTGAAATAATCAATGGAATTGAGGACATAAAAATACTTAATGGAAAAAATAATCATCTTAAAAAGTTTAATGATAAATTATCTAAGCTTGTAAAGAGTAGCTTAAAGCAAAGCAAATCTATGATTATATTTATGGGGAATATAACGTTTATTAATAATTTTGGGTCTCTTTTGGTATTACTTATTGCAGGAATTTTGATTTTAAAGGGAGAATTTACAGTAGGATTATACACATCTTTTTCTTTATATATAACTAAGGTTTTTAGTAGCATTCAAGGAATAGGTACTATGGGAACTATGATAAAACCAGTATGTCTAAGTATTGAGAGGGTTTATGAACTTTTAGATATGGATGATGAAAATAGTGGTAAAGACCAAAACTTAAATGAAGAAATTAAGAGTATTAAACTTGAAAATGTAGCTTTTAAATATAAAAACAATATAAAAAATGTGCTTAATGATATAAATTTTGAAATAATTAAAGGCGAAAAAGTTCTTATTAAAGGGGAAAATGGTTCTGGTAAATCTACAATTATAAAATTACTGCTAGGCTTGTATAATCCAGTAGAGGGTAGAATATTATGCAACAATATAGATATGTCTGTGATTAACACCAAAAGTTTAAGGGAAAGAATAGGGATTGTTTCTCAGAGTATATTTCTATTTAAGGGAACTGTTTTAGCTAATATACTGTATGGGCAAACTAAAAAGAAACTTAAAGATGTGGAAGAACTTATAAAAAAATTAGGACTTCAGGAATACATTAATAGATTACCTAAAGGTTTGGACACTGAAATAACTCAGAACAATTCTGGAATTTCAGGTGGACAAGCACAGGTTATAGCTTTCATAAGAGTTATTCTTTCCAATAAGGATGTAATAATTTTAGATGAACCAATTTCAAATGTAGATGTTGAAACAAGAGACTTAATTCTAGGTATTTTAAGGGACAAGGATTTTGATGGAACATTAATTGTTGTTTCTCACGTCATAGAAGGTATGGATTTTCTTAATAGAGTTATTGAAATATGATAATAATTTGAAAATTAATAATTTATAGGTTTAATATACATATTTATTTAATTAAAACACATATTGACAATGAAGGTGATTTAGAATACAATAGTTTTAAATTAAAAACTATGACGAGGAAAAGTAAATAGTATGCTGTTCTAAGAGAGAGAAACTCATCGGCTGTAAAGTTTCTTGAACAAGCAATATTGAAAACCACCTCTGAGTTGATTACTGAACTTAAGTAAGTATTTCCGCTAGCCGGCGTTAATGGTGTTGAGTGATAGAAGTGTTTTTTATTATGCTTTTGTAATTTGGGTGGAATTGGGACAAAAGATGTCCCTAAATCGAGATAAAACTCGTCCCTTACTTTGGGACGGGTTTATTATTTTTTGAAGGAGGAATATTCATGTTAAAAATTGTAATGAAAGATGGCACTGTAATAAGTTCTAATGAAGAAGAAGGAAGAAGGGCACTTAGACACACCGCCTCTCATATACTTGCTCAAGCAGTAAAGAGACTATATCCAAATGCTAAATTAGCTATCGGTCCTGCAATAGATAATGGATTTTACTACGATTTCGATGTAGTAGAACCCTTTACTATGGATATACTCGAAAAAATAGAAGTAGAAATGAGAAAAATAGTTAAAGAAGACTTAAGATTAGAAAGATCAGTAGTTTCTAGAAAAGAAGCTTTAAAAATCATGGAAGATAAGGGAGAAATCTATAAAATAGAACTTATTAATGATTTGCCAGAAGGAGAAGAATTAGTTTTTTTTAAGCAAGGAGATTTTCTAGAACTCTGTGCAGGACCGCATGTATTATCAACTTCAAAAGTAAAAGCCTTTAAACTATTATCAGTTGCAGGGGCTTACTGGAGAGGCAGCGAAAAAAATAAGATGCTTCAAAGAATATATGGAACGGCATTTGCGAAGAAAAGTGAACTTGATGAATATTTGAATATGCTTGAAGAGGCAAAGAAAAGGGATCATAGAAAACTTGGGAAAGAGCTAAAATTATTTGCCTTAATGGATGAGGGACCAGGTTTTCCGTTTTTTTTACCCAATGGCGTAATTTTAAAAAACAAGTTAATTGAGTACTGGAGAGAAATTCATAAAAAGGCTGGTTATGTTGAGATAGAAACTCCGATGATATTAAACAAAGAACTTTGGGAAACATCAGGGCATTGGTCTCACTTTAAAGAAAATATGTATACTGTAAGTATTGATGAGGAAGAATTCGCAATAAAACCAATGAACTGTCCAGGGGGAATGCTTGTATATAAATCAGAAACTCACTCCTATAGAGATTTACCAATAAGAGCAGGTGAACTAGGCAAGGTGCACAGACATGAACTATCTGGTGCTTTGCATGGTCTTATGAGGGTCAGAGCATTTACACAGGATGATGCTCACATATTTATGAGACCAGAACAGATTAAGGATGAGATAAAGGGTGTAGTTAGACTTATAAATGAAGTTTATGAAAGATTTGGATTTAAATATAAAGTGGAATTTTCAACAAGACCAGAAAATTCTATGGGAAGTGACGAAGAGTGGAAATTAGCAGAGAGTTCACTTATAGGTGCTCTAGAGGAAATGAACATGGACTTTAAAATAAATGAAGGAGATGGAGCATTTTACGGTCCTAAAATTGACTTCCATTTAGAAGATAGTATAGGAAGGGAATGGCAATGTGGAACTATACAACTAGATTTACAACTTCCACAAAGATTTGACTTAAAATATGTCGGTAGTGATGGAGAAAAGCATAAACCTATTGTTATACACAGAGTAATTTTTGGTAGTATAGAAAGATTTATTGGTATTTTAATAGAACATTTTGAAGGCAAGTTTCCAACATGGCTATCACCTGTTCAGGTTAAAATACTACCTATATCTGAGTTGTACAACAATTATGCAGAGGTCGTAAAAAACAAATTAGAGAAAAGTAATATTAGAGTTAGTTTAGACTGTAGGGCGGAAAAAATAGGGTATAAAGTTAGGGAGGCTCGAATTGAAAGATTGCCTTATATCATAGTCATTGGTGAAAAAGAACAAAACTCAGAAAGTATTTCCCTCAGAAGTAGAAAAAATGGTGATGAGGGCAACTGTTCACTAGAGGCTTTTATTTCAAGGATTACGCAGGAGATTGATGGTAAAATGCTAGATAATTAGTTGTATAATATGGGTTATAAATAGAAGAAAAGCATACAGCATAATTTTTGTTGAATTATGTTTTTTCTTCTATTTTACTATTGATTTAATATATAATAAGTAATATAATGTAATAAATATTCATAATTCTGTGAAGAGAAGAGTAAATGTTATCTGAGTATCTAAGGCGAGTGGGGAAGGGTGGAAGCTCCATGAGAAAAGTAATATTGAAAGACATCTCTGAGAAGTTTATCTGAAATTTAAAGTAAGATAAATCGGATTCCTCCGTTATAGGGAGCTGAGATGGCGTAGTTTAATAAACTTTGTCAAAGTAGGATGGTACCGTGAAAAAAGCTTTCACTTCTATATATAAGAAGTTAAGGCTTTTATTTTTTTATTCAGAATAGGGCCCATTCTGAAGGGTTCATTACTATTTTGCAAATTTTATTAAAGTAGGTTAATTAGGGTGGCACCACGAATTTCGTCCCTTGAGTTTATTACTCAAGGGATTTTTTAATATTAATTTTAAAGGAGAGGTTGTATATGAAAAGAGTTATGATAAATGAAATAGGTAATTTAATAGGTGAAAAAATACAAATTAAAGGATGGGTTTATCGAGTAAGAAAATTAAAAACTATAACATTCATTATAATGAGGGATAGGACTGGTTTTGTACAATGCATTGCAGAGAATAAGGCTATAGATATGAGTACAATAAAGTTAGAATCAGTAATATCAATCGTTGGAGAAGTAAAAGAAGATAAAAACACATTAAATCCTTATGAGATAGTAATTCAAGAATTTGAAATAATTAACAGTGTAACAGGAGAATTACCAATAGAAATAAATAAAGCTACCTTAGACATTAACTTAGATACCATGTTAGATAATAGAGTTTTGAGCTTACGCCATGAAAAAATTAATTCAATATTTAAAATACAAAACCTGATTGTACAAGGGTTTAGAGAGTTCTTATCTAAGGAAGGTTTTACAGAGATTTTTACACCTAAGATTGTAGCTGAAGGTGCTGAGGGGGGGACTGAAGTATTTGAATTGAAATATTTTGAAAATAAAGCATACCTAGCTCAAAGTCCTCAGTTTTATAAACAGATGATGGTAGGTGCCGGATTTGAAAGAGTTTTTGAGGTTGCTCATGTATATAGGGCAGAAGAGCATAATACTAGTAGGCATCTTAATGAGTATATTAGCATGGATTGTGAGATGGGATTTATTGAGGATGAAAAAGATATTATGGATTTGGAAGAAAACTTAATAATATTTATAATAAATAAAATATCTCAAGAGGGTGAAAAATATCTAGAAATATTAAATGTAGATTTACCTAAATTAAATGCAAAAATTCCAAGAATAAAATTTAGTGAAGCATTAGAAATATTGAGCACTGAATATAATAAATCAGATTTAGATGGAGATTTAGATCCTGATGCAGAAAAATTGATTTGTAAATATTCAAAAGAGAAATTTGGGTGCGATTTTATTTTTTTAACTCATTATCCAAGAAAAAAAAGGCCAATGTATACAATGCCTTTAGGTGAAACTGAAACCCATAGCTTTGACTTATTATTTAGAGGTGTAGAAATTACAACAGGTGGTCAAAGAATTCACGACTATAACATGTTAATTGAAAATATTAAATATAAAGGATTAACACCAGAGGTTTATCACAATTACACTTCTGTTTTCAAATACGGAATGCCACCACACGGAGGGCTTGCAATTGGACTTGAGAGAATCACAGCGCAATTGCTAGGATTAGAAAACGTAAGAGAAGCATCATTATTTCCAAGAGATAGAACAAGATTAGCACCATAAGTGTAAAGAGCGCATAGCCAACAACCCTTAATATAACAGATTATATTAAGGGTTATTGGTTATTTGTGTTTACACTTCATTCTTTAATTCTATTTTTAAACAAAGACATTAATATTAAAAAAGATTCTGAAATTTTTGCTAATTCACCTGAATTAAGAACTTCTACTTTTTTGAGCAGTGATTCATCCATGTAATTAAAGGAGCTTTGCACCAAATCTATTCCTTTTAAAGATAATTCTATATGTGTTATTCTTTTATCAACTTTGTCCTTTACTTTTATTACGTATCCCATTTTTGTAAGACTATGCAGGCATCTGCTGGTATTAGGTGTTGTGATAGATAATCGTTTGCTTAAGACAGAAGGTATGATATATTCATCAAGATAAATCTCATGTAGAGCTTTAAAAAGAAGCGGACTTAGCTCAGAATTATTACTTTCAGTTATTAGATCCAATACTTCCCTTTGTAGAACAATATAAAATTGTGACATATTATGTATTAAATCCAATTTTCCATCTTTATTCATGGTACTTCCTCCATTTTAATATTTTAAATTTATGCCTAAATCAATTTTGCTGGAGTAATATTATTTCTATGTTGATATCTAGAATGCCAGCTTATTTTGTAGCTACAGGATATTTACGGGCAACGAAAATTTCTACTCTTCTGTTCTTAGCTCTGTTAGCCTCTGTAGAATTGTCATATTTAGGATTATATTCACCATATGCTTGAATCGAAATATTTTTGGGATTAAGTCCCCCTGAATTAACCATATATGTCATAACATTTATAGCACGAATTGAACTTAAATCCCAATTTGAACGAAATTTCGAATTATTTATAGGTTTATTATCTGTATATCCTGCAATTTTAATATCGTTATCTAAATTTTTAAGCATGGCTGAGATTTTTAAAAGCAAAGGAGTTACATTTTTTAATACTGATGCATCACCAGAAGCGAAAAGAGCTATAGCTTCTATTGAAATATCCAGTCCTTCTTTATTTACAGCAACTTTAATTTGACCTGAATAACCATTGTTACTGATTTCTTTATCAAGTGTGCTTTTTAATGAATTCATAGTGTTCTGCTCAAGAGAACTAGCTGATGAGGCAGATGAGCTTGGGTCAATAGAAGCAATTGTGCCACTATCGCTTTGCAAAATTCCACTACCACCTGAAAAAATTATGTTGAATTGTGAACTTACTTTCTGAAGTTTTGCTTTATCAACCTGACTCATAGCAAACATTACAATGAAAAGCGCAACTAGAAGTGTGAGCATATCAGAGTATGGAAGAAGCCATGACTCATCAACATGCTCTTCAGAGTGTTCCTTTTTCTTTCTCATTACTATTCTCCTCTACGTTGATTTGTTGGAACTTTAATCGATCCTTAGGCTCTAACATACATACTAATTTATTTTCAATATTTTTTGGATTTTCTCCTAATTGGATGCATAAAATCCCCTCAAGCACTATATTCATAGTACTTACTTCTTCACTAGATTTTCTTTTTAATCTAGATGCAAAAGGATGGAATATTACATATCCAAAGAAAATACCATAAAGAGTAGCAACAAAGGCTGATGCGATACTCTCGCCAAGTTTTTGAGTATCAGCTAAATTACCAAGTGCACCAATTAGACCTATAACGGCACCTAAAACTCCTAATGTAGGAGAAGATGCTCCTGCCGTTGTAAGAATTGAAGCTCCCAAACGGTGTCTTTCTTCCAGACCTTCAATTTCAATTTCTAAAATCTCCCTTACGTTTTCAGGGTCTACACCATCTACTACCATTTCTAAGCCTTTTTTCATGAATTTATCATTAATATCTTTAATACTTTCTTCAAGTGATAATAATCCGTTTTTTCTTGTTACTTGCGACATTTGAACAATCTTTTCTATTGTTTCAGCAGGGTTGTCTCTTTTTTTTTCTTTAAAAAGAACACCTAAAAGACTTGGGATTTTAAGAAACTCTTTCTTAGGAAAAGAATTCATTACTGCTGCAGTAGTACCAACAAGAATTATAATTGCTGCTTCTGGATTTATTAATACTGAGATGCTTGCACCCTTTAGAGTCATTCCGGTAACAATTGCACCAAGACCTGTAATAATACCTATAATTAAAAAAATATCCATTGTATACCCCCAAAAAAATGTTTTATAAATACTTAAACGGTGGTTCTTAAAGATAAATTCACATATGTTATCGAATATCTTATTTAAGACAAAATGTAAATTAATCATTAAAAATAACCACCATAGTAATATAATAACATAATAGTTATCATTTGATAAGTATATTTATTTAATTGTACAGTTAAGTTTATATAAATTAATAAGTAAACGATATATATCAAATTTACGGTAATAATAGTATAATTTAGTAAAGGTATAATGATATATTAAAAAATATAAAAAGGGATTTTAATATATGAGGGTAAAAGCTCTTTGTTTTTTACTAAAGATGGGAGATTGAAAACATGAATTTGACTTTATTTAGACTAATAAACAATTTAGCAGATAAAAACGCATTTTTAGATACTGTTATGATTGTATCTTCAAAGTATGTTATATATTTATATGCACTATTATTAGGATTATATTTAATAATAGGTTATGTGGGTAAAAATAAAAAAGCAAAGGAGATAGTAACTCCAATTATAGTATTGATTACAATAAATTTTATATTAACATTTATAATCGGGATTATGTGGCATGAGCAAAGACCATTTAGCGAGCATACAGTAAACCTATTATATAGGCATAAAAACAATGCTTCATTTCCAAGTACTCACGCAATAGGGGTAATGACTATAGCATTAGGAGTTAATAATAAAACAAAAAAATTAGGAAAACTTTTAATTATCTTAGCAATTATTGTCGGTATATCAAGAGTTTATGTAGGCCAACATTATCCGTTCGATGTTTTAGGAGGATTTTTATTAGCTATTATTAGTAATTATATATATATAAAAGGCTTTAGTAAAACAAGTATTTGCAAGAAAATTTTGTAACAATTCGGGCCATAGACGATAAATCTCTATGTTTAGAAAGTTAAAATAAAAATTTAAAGAAGTTCAGTCTTCTGAAGGACTTATAGAAAGTTATAGAGTAATAGTTGATAAAGGGAGCCCACAAAATGGACGCCCCTTACTTATACAGAAATATTTAAATTAGGATATGTTATATTTCAGAGAGCTTTTTCAAATGCTTTTCAGAAATTTCGTTTATTTTGTCCACTCGTAATTTATATTTTTTAGTGTCAACAAGAAAATCTGTAGTTAACCATGTATTTACAATTTCAAGTGCTATCCCTGAACCAATTATTTTTGCCCCAATACAAAGGACATTTGTATTAGAATGTAAACGTGCTAATTTTGCACAAAATGGATCTTGACAAACAGCAGCATATAAACCATATATTTTGTTAGCAATTAAAGCACTTCCATACCCAACTCCGTCAATAAAAATTCCTCTATCAGCTTTCCCATTAGCAACAGCTAAGGATGCTGGATAGACAAAATCTGACAAATCACTAGCTTCTTCATTATACGTTCCATAATCTTGAACCTCATATCCTTTTGTTTCTAAAAATATTTTTATCTCTTGTTTTAAAGCAAATCCAGAATGATCACTTGCAATAGCAATTTTCATATTCAATATAACCTCCATTTTGTTTCTAGTTTAATTAATATTAACATTTGTGAACTTTAAAAGTAAAGTAATGATTTAGAGTTTAAAATTTCTATTATAATATGTGGTTACTTAACAACGTCTTTATATTCAATTTTACGAATAGTGCGATAAAAGCTAACTTTGTGTTGAATTAATATATTATAAATGTTAAAATGAATTATTATATACACTAAACTTGCACTATTTCGTTATTATTAATTATTGGAGGGGAAATTATTTTGAAAAATCTATTCAAACAGTGGAATCAAGTAAGCCTAGTATTACGAATAATTATAGGGTTAGTTATTGGTGTTTTCTTGGCTTTAGCGATTCCACAACAAGCAAAATTCGTCATTATTTTTGGTTCTTTATTTGTTGGTGCATTGAAATCAATTGCACCTATATTGGTATTTTTCTTGATAATGTCTGCCATATCCAAACATAAGAGTGGTCATCAAACCAATATGAAATCAATTATCGTTCTTTATCTTTTAGGAACATTTTTAGCTGGACTTACAGCGGTTGTTGTAAGCTTTATGTTCCCAGTAACTTTGACACTTGCAATGGCTAAAGGGGGTTTGACACCACCTGGAGGTGTCGTAGAGGTTCTTAAAGCATTATTAATGAACGTTGTTGATAACCCAGTAAAAGCACTTTTTAATGCTAACTACATTGGTATATTGTCTTGGGCATTAGTTCTTGGCGCTGCTTTAAAAAATGCGCCGGATACTACAAAAGTTATGATTACTAATTTTTCAGATGCAGTAACCCAAATAGTTAAATGGGTTATAGACTTTGCGCCACTCGGAATCATGGGTCTTGTATTTGAGGCGATTTCTACAACTGGAATGAAGGTTTTAGTTAGCTATGGGCATTTACTTGCAGTTCTGATTGGGTGTATGATTTTTGTGGCTCTTGTTGTCAATCCAATTATTGTCTACATTAATATTCGAAAAAACCCATTCCCACTTGTGTTTATGTGTTTAAGGGAAAGTGGTATTACAGCATTCTTTACACGTAGCTCAGCTGCGAATATTCCTGTAAATATGAGCTTGTGTGAAAAACTAGGTTTAGATAAGGATACATATTCTGTATCTATTCCATTAGGCTCTACCATTAATATGGCTGGTGCAGCAGTTACGATTTCTGTTTTAACACTTGCAGCAGTTACCACACTTGGAATTAAAGTGGATCTGCCTACAGCACTTATCCTTAGTGTATTGTCAGCAGTATGTGCTTGCGGTGCTTCAGGAGTGGCTGGTGGTTCACTATTGCTGATTCCTCTAGCATGTAGCTTGTTTGGTATCCCAAATGATATTGCTATGAAGGTAGTTGGTGTAGGGTTTATCGTAGGTGTTTTACAAGACTCTTGCGAAACGGCACTTAATTCATCTACGGATGTACTTTTCACAGCAGCAGCTGAATTTGCGAAGATGCGTAAAGAAGGAAAAGAGATCATTATTAATAAATAAAAACACTATATGAAGTCACAGTTGTTGTAAGGTAAGCTTTAAATTAATTAGACCTTAGATTATAATTTGAAGAGTATAAAATAATATAGTGCAAAAAAACAGTTAGATAAATTTTAAATTATCTAACTGTTTTTTTTGTTTTTATACTAGCATTCTGAGAATTATTAATAAAACTTAACAAATTCTCCAACAGGCTTTCTATAACCTCTTATTTTGCTACTATTTTTGTCTGTTTTACCCATTGTAATCATAAGAACTGGCACTTCATTTTCTGGGATATCTAACAATTGACTGATTTTATCTTTGTCAAAGTATATCATTGGGCATGTATCCCAATCTTTATTCTTAGCGAGTAACATGAATAACATTGCTGATAAAGATGCATTCCTGATAGCTTCATCATGCTGAAAACTTTCTCCCCAACCTTCATAAAGGCTGTTAATAGTATCAATCATAAGTTGATATTCAGTTTTATCAAGCATTCCCAGCATCATTGAACCTTCATAAATTTCAGATGCTGATAAATACGCATTTTTATCCCCTGTAACTAATATTGTTGCTGAAGCAGTTTTTATTTTATATTGTTTGAAAGATGCCTCATAAATTTTATCTGTTAATGATT
Organism: Clostridium estertheticum; assembly: GCF_026650985.1. GTDB lineage: Bacteria > Bacillota > Clostridia > Clostridiales > Clostridiaceae > Clostridium_AD > Clostridium_AD estertheticum_C. The sequence goes on along the minus strand of NZ_CP086239.1, from coordinate 3,176,564 downwards.
TATCTTCTACAACATAGTATTTAGCGTGTTGTAAATTAAATGCAGAAGGAGCCAATGAAAGTTCACTAAATATATCATTGAAATCCTCTTTAGGTATTACTACATTTTCAATAAATTTATTAGCTGATCTTCTTTCTCTTACAATTTTCAAAAAATCGTTCATTAAGATTCTCCTCTTTTAAAATAGTTTATATCTTACCACTTACCTAAACTCATATGGCCTGCAAGTTCAGTCTTTGATCTTTGTTTTATAGTCCAAGCTTCATTTTTAGCTTGTGTAAAAGCTGCTACACATTTAGGATCAAGATTATCTTCTATTCCTTCTTGACTAAGGAATGCTATTTTTTCAGCAAGTGCTATGATTTCAATATGAATATCATTTGATTTATTTGAACGATAAATTTTTTCAGCTGCTTCACTGCTTAATTCTTCAAATTTACTTACATCTACACCACATTTAGGACATTTTGCTGGGGCACCCTCACTTATATATCCACAAACAGTACATTTAAATAATTTTTTCATATTTATACCTCCATTTAAATTAGATAGTGTTAACACTATCTTTATTTTATTTATGTAAAGATTCCTTTATAGTTCCTGTATACAGCTATACTAATATATTATTAATAATATAGCAACAAGTTTATCAATCACATTGTTATAAGGACAACTAAAAATAAAAAAATAATTATGGAAATTTTCATTGAAAGATTGACCATTTTAACTAATTTGTGTAACATTATATATATAATTTGTAATTATATACATGAGTTACTAAGTTTCTGAAAATGGATTATTAAAATAGGGAGAAAATTATTTATTTAAGATAAAGAATCTAAAGGAGATAAGTTATGCAAATATATAAAGAGTTGACGCATGGAGATATAAGTGAAATTTATATGATATTAAAGGGAGGTAATTTATGATTTCAGTAAAAAAGGTTATTAAAAATGCAGGAATATATGGTACTGTTCAGGTTTTACAGGGAGCCATAGGATTTTTTTTGCTTCCACTATACACTAGTTATCTAACTCCTACTGATTATGGAATATTTTCTATAGTTACATCTATAACGGGTTTTCTTGGGATGTTCTATTTGCTTGGATTAAATGGTGCTATTTCTAAATACTATTATGAGTATGAAGATGATGAGGCTTTATTTAAAAAATTTATAGGAACAATTATCACGACAATTTTAATAATTTCATTAATCCTCACTATATTTTTATTTAGCACCCATACGATACTATTGGATAAATTTATAAAAGGAATAAACTTTTATCCATATATGGCAATTGGATTATTAACAGTAGGATTTTCAACGTTATTTCCTATATATCAAAGTATATTACAAATGCAACATAAAGCCGAAAAATACGCGGTGCAACAATTTTCAGTATTTTTGGTAACATTGTTATTAAATATAGTTTTTATTGTGGTTATAAAGTTAGGAGTTATAGGACAATTATTAAGTGCATTTATAGTTTCTATAATAACTTTCATATATGCATTTGTAGTGTTTACTAAGTTTACTAAATGGAAAATCGATAAAAAGATAATAGTGAGAAGTATGAAGTATTCTATGCCGCTGGTGCCACATTCATTAGCAGGATGGATATCAACTCTTGCTGATAGAATAATACTAAACAACTTGAAAGGTACTGCTTTAGTGGGGATTTACAATATAGGATATCAATTTGGAAATATAATTAACATGGTTGCTACGGCTGTTAATAGTGCTTTTATACCATGGTTCTTTGGTGTTATGAAAGACAGCAAAAATGATAAAAATCAAATTTATAGATTTGGAACTGCTTTTATTTTGTTGTATTCACTAGGAGCACTCTGGTTATCAATTCTGAGCCCTTACATTTTAAAATTTATGGTTCATAAAAGCTTTTATAGTGCAGTAGATTGTATACCTTATATTGCATTTGGTTATGTTTTTAATGGAGTTTATTATTTTTTCGTTGCTGGTCTATTTTATAATGAGGCTGGAACTAAATACATATTTATAGCGTCAACTGTATCAGCTGCTGTAAATGTAGCATTAAACTTTTTACTTATACCAAAATATGAAATAATAGGAGCAAGCGCAGCTACTCTAATTTCATTTGCAGTATCGTCTGTTATGGTTTTAGGTTTATCAAGAATAATTAATAAAAAAGATGATCTTAAATGGAACTATAAAAAAATATATTCTATAGTTATAATTTCTATGGTTATTACAGGTATAATAAAAAAAATGATGTTAAATTTTACAAGTAATTTATGCTTATTACTAATATCTACTATAATGCTATATTTTATTTCAGGATTGAAATTTAAGGATATTGTAAATCTTAAAAAGAAATAGTTAAATCATCTTCTGAGGAGCTTCAATATTACTTTAGTGAAACATTATCCTCTTTAAACAAAAGTTCTTATGTTGGAGGGGATGCATATAATTATATTATTAATGGAACTCTGTAAGCACTGTAATGAATTAGGGGGATATGATAATGGTTGAAAACGAATATACTAATATTAGGGATATAGATCTTGATTACTGGTTTAAAGAATGGCCAGTAGAAATAATTAATGGTTCTTTATTTTATGATGCTGCATGCGACAATGTTGTTCTTCAGTTAAAAATATGTAATATATCAAATGAAAATATATCGTCAGTATATATTTCAGTTGAATGTTTTGATGATGCTGGAGGCCAAATGAATGAAAATGATAATACCGTTAAGTATTTTTATCAGGACCTAGACGTAAAACCAAATAATACTTTTGGTGATAATATTGCTGTACCTCTTACAAATAAAAATGTAAGAAAGGTTAACATACATGTTGAAAAGGTAGTTTATAAAAATGGAGATATTAAGGAAACAAATATAGATGAGAAAGTAAATGAAATACCTAAAAGAACAAAAATAGATGTTTTAGGAAATGTGTTAATTGGTGAATTAGATAGAATTAAATTAGAAGAGAATCCTTACAGTATCGAGTTTATTCCAAAAATTATAGAAGAAGTAGGATGGATATGTTGCTGTGGAAGATTAAATAATATTTCCGCTTTAAATTGCTGCAGATGTGGACGAGATAAAGTAGGGCAGTTTAATATTATAAGCAAAGAGTATTTAGAAAAGTCCTACAATGATTATCAAATCTATCAAGAAAAAATTAAGGTTGAAGAAGCTATAAAACAAAAACAAAAAGTTAAAAAGATACGGATAGCTAAAATTACTTTGGTATTAATATTATTAGTTTTTATTATATTTATATCTATTAGATATATAAAACCAGCGATAATAAAAAAACAACAATATGGAAGTGCAATAAAATTATTAGACAATGGAAAATATAATGAAGCATTATTACGGCTGAAACAAATACCTGAATATAAAGACAGTAAAGCATTAATAGAAAAGGCAAACTATCAACTTGGCATGAAATTAATGGATGATAAGGATTACTTGACAAGCATAGAAAAATTTAAGAAGGTAACAAAAACAAATGTTGAATTTTATGCTAGTGCACAAAACAATATAGAGTTATGTAAAAAACAATTTATAAAAATAAATGTAACATTAGCAAATAAGGCTATAAGTGGCAAGGAATATGAGGAGGCTAGCAAGTATATAAAGGAAATTATAAAGATCGATAGTAAAAGTGCTGATGCTAAAAATTTGAAGAGTGTTATGTCTAATAAAATTGCATATGCAACTGCAACTACTTTAAGTGCTGACCATAAATATAAAGAAGCAGCAGAAATTTATGCTACATGTAATAAATATGATATTGATATGGTAAATAACACTGAGTATATTAATGTTCTTGGTAAATATGCAGAATCATTAGTTGATAAAACATATATAAACCAAGAAGATCCATCTAATTATTATACATTAGGTGATATAGATAACGATGGATTGCTTGAAGTAGCGGTATATGAAAGAAACTCTTCATTATCTTCAGAAATATATATTCCAAATAGTATTAAATTACTTAAATACATTAATGGTAAATATAGTTTAATGAGTAGGGTGCAAAATGATTCCGAGGATTGTATAAAAATGAGTATTTCAAAAGCCAAAGGTGATATTAACGGATTATTTGTGTCCGGTGCTATCGGGTCACATAGTGGATCACAATCTCTTTATATAATAAAAGATGGAGAACTTGTTTCGGCTCTAGATAAAAGCATAAACTCAGTTTATCCTTCTCCGATTAAAGAAATTGATGGAGGTAAAATATTAGAGCTTTCATCTTTAGAAAGGGATCCTAAAGATCCAAGTTCAAGTAATAAAGTTGGCTCTAAAATTTTAACTTGGTATAAGTGGGATGGTGAAAGAGGGGTAATTACAGCAAAAGTGGAACAAATACATTAGTTAAAAAAAAGAAGAAGGTATATCACATGATGGTACCTTCTTCTTTATAGGTTGTATTCTAAAAGAAAATTATTTAGTATCGTAACTTACTTTAAATACATTAATATTTCTGTATTTACAACATTTTTTATTTGTTTGAGTTATTTTTGATTATCTGATACAATGAATAAAAGAATAAGAGAATAAAAAAGATGTACTGATATTTGTTGATTTAAGCAATACTTGGATACAAAAGAAATGATTAAAAAATAACAATTGTAATACTTATTAAAAAAGGAGAATAATAATGGCGGCTAAAGATAGATTGGATATTATAGAAGAAATGGTGATTAATGAAAAAAAAGTAACCGTATCGAAATTGAGCCACATGTTTGATGTTACGGAAGAAACAATAAGAAGAGATCTTGAAAAGTTGGATGGAAAAGGTATAGTTATAAGAACCTATGGAGGAGCAGTCCTAAATATTGAAAATAAAAGTGAGGGTATACCGTTTTTTAGGAGGGCAAGTATTAACATTGAAAGTAAACAAGTCATTGCCCGCAAGGCGCTTGAACTTATAAAAGAGGGGACAACGTTGTTTGCAGATTCAAGTTCTACAGTTATGGAGGTATTGAAATTAATTAAGGACAGAACTGACATTACTGTAATTACAAATTCTGTAGAGGTATTGCATGAATTAAATCAATCCGATTTGAAGATATTGTCTACTGGTGGAGCTTTTAAAAAAAGTTCATCATCATTAATAGGAATTATAGCAAAAAATGCTATTAAAAATTATCATGTTGAGATAGCTTTAGTCAGTTGCAAAGGTATGGATATAAATGAAGGTATTATGGATTCTAGTGATGAAGAAGTAGAAATTAAAAAACAAATGATTGAGCAAGCTAACAATGTTATATTGTTAATAGATCATACTAAATTTGATAAGTTATCGCTAGTGAAACTTTTTGATTTTAACAATATAGATTATATAGTTACAGAAAAAGAGCCAGGAATTGAGTGGAGAGAATTTTTAAAAAGCAATAATATAAAAATACTATATTAATATTATGAAAAGAGTTTGTTTTTAAAAAAATACATATAGCTCAAACAAAAAAATGCTTCCCTTAAAGTAGAAAGATTAAATAATAAAAATCTTATACTAGAAAGGAAAGCATTTTTTTGTCTAAAAAAGCTAAAGATACAAGAGAACAAAAGTATGAAACATTAGATGCTTATGGGGATGGAAAGGCGTTCGACATAGATACTGGTTTAAAAATAACAGCATTCAACTATATATTTTTAAACTAAAACAATAAAAAATGTCCTAAACAAATATTAAAATGTTGACATACAACAAAATAAATATTATTATATATATGCAAGTAATTTTTAATACGAGGTGTATACGATTTCTTTTGATAAATATGTAAATGGATTAAGTTAATATGGGTAATCAATGAAAAAGCTATTTATCTTTAATGAAAACGATTATAAAAAACATATTGGTTATAGTTATATATTATAAAAAAATTTGTGGGGGAGATGTTTGTATGAACATGCAAAGTAATATAGGTGCTAGGATTGATCGGTTGCCTACTTCGAAATGGCATTATAAGATTTTTTGGTTGATTGGGCTAGGTCTATTAATTGATGGATTTGATAATTGTTTAGGTGGAATAGTTTTAGCCCAATTAGTAAAGAATGGTTGGTCTAACAATTATTTAAATGCAGCGTTTACTTCGTCTACTATGGCTGGACTTTTTATTGGATCTCTGTTTGCAGGCTTTTCAGGGGATCATCTTGGAAGAAAATTTGCTTATCAAGTTAACCTTCTTATATTTGGAATAGCTTCTATAGCGGCGGCATTTGCAACTAATATGACTATGTTGATTGTACTTCGTGGATTAACAGGTATTGGCCTGGGGGCGGAGATTGTTGTTGGTTTTGCCACGTTTACTGAATTTGTTCAGGCGAAAGAACGTGGTAAATGGGCTGCTACATTATCATTGGTGGGGAACTGTGCACCGCCACTCGCAACGTTGATTGGGGTTATAGCAATGCCCCTTTTAGGTCCTAATTGTGGTTGGCGTGCAATGTTTATTATCGGTGGAGTTGCTGCACTAGCTCTATGGGTTGTACGCCACGGGTTCCCAGAATCACCACGATGGTATGTAGCACGTGGAATGGAAGAGAAAGCAGACAATATACTCACAAATATTGAAAAAGAAATAGAACTAGAGAAGGGAATTAAGCTACCATTAGTAGCGGAACAAAAATTAAACAAATCTCGTGATGATAAAAAAATGCCTTTTACAAGTCTATTTAAGGGAGCGTTATTAAAGAGAACAATACTAGGATGTTCTGTACTTATAGGTATGAATACAGCGCTTTATAGTATTACGACTTGGATTCCAACAATATTTGTAAAATCTGGTATAACTGTTACTAAGTCAATTATTATGACTACTTTGATTATGTTTGGAGCACCACTGGGAGTATTTATTGCAACAAGGATAATAGATAAATTTCCACGTAAGTGGATGGGGGTTACACTGTTAATTGTAATTGCTGTACTTGGGTATATTTATGCAATTCAGAGGTCTGAAGTACTGATTGTTATATTGGGGTTTTCACTTATTCTTTTTCTCTATATGTATGTTTGTTTTGCATCGGCAGTTTATGTTCCTGAATTATGGCCAACTGAAATTCGTCTTAGGGGTTCGGGATTATGCAATTCAGTTGGAAGAGGCGTAACAATTTTTACTCCATATGGAGTGGCATGGATTATGACAAACTATGGATCGGTTGCAGTTTTTATTACGCTTGGAGGGTTACTCGGTTTCGTTGCTTTGATAATTGCTACTATAGGGATTGAAACTAAGCAAAAATCACTTGAAGAAATATGTATGGAAATAAAGTAATCAACAAAATTATTATGCTTATTTCATGAGTTTTTCCTGTATTCTTATTTGAAAGTTTGAATGCCAGACATTTTAGTGTGGGTTTGAGGACTTTCAGTATGCTTATTAGGAAAAACTCTTTTTTTATTTGGGTGAAACCGAATAAAAATGTACTATTTTAATTATTAAATAGAAATAATATTTAAATAAAATATTTGTTTAAATAAAAAAATGTTTATAACAAAATAAATTTGTTGACAACAAAGATTTATAATAGTATTATATGCGTATAGACAGAAACAAAATAAATATGAAAACGTTATATTAATTAGGAGGGATCTTATGAAAGCATTAGCAAAGTATGGTACACCAAGTCAATTTGGAAGTTATAAATGGATCGATGTTCCAGAGCCCATTTGTGGTGATGACGATATCATCATTGAGGTAAAAGCAGCAGCAATTTGTGGTGCTGATATGAAACATTACAAAGTAGAAAATGGTTCAGATGAATTTGGATCAGTAAGAGGGCATGAATTATCAGGTGAGATTGTTAAAATAGGGAAAAATGTTACTCAATGGAAACTTGGACAAAGGGTTGTTTCTGATAACACAGCCCATGTATGTGGTGTTTGTCCATCATGTGAATCAGGTGACTTCTTAACATGTCCTGAAAAAGTAAATCTAGGATTAGGATATGGGACGAATGGTGGATTTACAAAGTATTGTAAAATACCCGGTGAAATTTTAAGTATTCATAAACATACAATATGGGAAATACCAGAAAATATAAGTTATGAAGAAGCAGCTATTTTAGATCCTATTTGTAATGCTTACAAAGCAATAGCTCAACGTTCTAGATTTCTACCAGGACAAAATATTATAGTATTTGGGACAGGTCCTTTAGGACTGTTTTCGGTACAAATTGCGAAAATAATGGGAGCTGTTAATATAGTTATGGTAGGTTTGGACGATGACACTAAAGTTAGATTTGGAGTTGCTAGTGATCTTGGTGCTACACATATAGTTAATGGTTCACAAGAAGATGTTGTTGCTCGGTGTCAAGAAATTTGCGGCAAAGATGGCATAAGTCTGGTTGTTGATTGTGCAGGTGCTAACATAGTATTGAAACAAGCAATTGAAATGTGCAGACCTAATGGCGAAATTGTCAGAATTGGTATGGGATTTAAACCTGTTGATTTCTGTATAAATGATATTTCAATGAAAGCGATTTCTATTATTGGGCATATGGGTTATGACACAACTTCATGGAGGAATGCTATTAATTTGTTAAAATCGGGAAAAATTCAAGTTAAACCTATGATTACACATAGATTAGGTCTTTCAGAATGGGATAAAGGCTTCGATTTAATGGAGAGTAAGGAAGCAATCAAAGTTATTCTAACATATGATTGTGATTAAAATGAAAAAATTAATGGTTCCACCTTCATTAGGCTGTTGCTATATATTTAAAATGGAAAAGCAAATTAAATTTATTGATGTAGTAAGCGATATCCTAAAATAATACAAAATAAAAGGAGTGAACAAAGTGGATGCAATGAAAAAACCTAATTGTGGTGCAAGACTTGACCGCTTACCAAATAGCCAATGGCATTTGTCAATATTTTCAATTGTTGCTTTTCCATTATTGGTATGCTGGAGTAATGCAATTGGTGGTCTGGTTCTGGCACAATTGAAAGAGCTAGGTTGGACAAATAACAATATAAGTGCAATATTTACTTCGCTGACGGTAGCAGGCATGTTTTTTGGTGCTCTTTTAGGAGGAATTATTGGTGATAAAATTGGGCGTCGTAAAAGTGTTTTAACTTTTGAGATTCTTCACATTATTGCAATGATAATTGGATCATTCTCACCAAACATGACATTTTTAATTGTTTGCCGTTTTTTTATGGGAGTTGGACTTGGTGCTTTGCTTGTAACTTTGTTTGCAGGTTTCACAGAATATATGCCTGGACGTAATCGTGGTACTTGGTCTAGTAGAGTTTCCTTTATTGGAAATTGGTCTTATCCAATCTGTTCACTGATTGCTATGAGCATTACTCCACTTATTGCTGCAAATATGAATTGGAGAGTACAGTTTCTTGTTCCAGCTATTTTATCTATAATAGCTACAGTTATTGCCTACAAAAAATTTCCAGAATCACCGCGTTGGTTAGAAGTCCAAGGAAGATACAAAGAAGCGGAAAAGATTATGTCTGAGATTGAGATGTTAGTGGAACATCAAACTGGTAAAAAGTTGGAACCAGTTACCGATGTTTCTGCGGACAAAAAAGAAAATGTTATTCCATACTCTGCTTTGTTCAAAGGGGAACTGCTCAAACGGGTTATACTTGGGTCTTCCGTTTTGATTGCAATGAATGTGGTTCAATATACACTAATTAATTGGCTTCCTACAATATTCATGTCACAGGGCATTAATTTGAAGAATTCTATTGTATTAAATACTATGAGTATGTTTGGTGCACCTTTTGGTATTTTTATAGCTGTTCTTGTTATTGATAAAATTCCACGTAAAGTGATGGGTGTTGGATTACTTTTGATGATCGCTGTGCTTGGATATGTGTATTCTCTACAAACTAGTATGGTTATGATTACATTAATGGGATTTTGCTTAATTACATTTGTTTATATGTTTGTTTGTTATGCATCAGCAGTATACGTTCCTGAAATTTGGCCAACGGAAGCAAAACTTCGTGGTTCGGGTCTTGCAAATGCTGTTGGACGTATCAGTGGCATTATTGCACCATTTGCTGTTGCTTATTTACTTGACAAACAAGGGGTAAAAGGTGTGTTTGTATTGTTAGGTTCTGTAGCAGTAATAGTTGCAATAGTAATTGCCACAATTGGTATTGAAACAAGAGGCGCTTCTGTTGAGGCTATTGGATTAAAAGCAGAATAGTAGATTGTAAGTTTGGTAAATTTTGAAAGGGGTCGAATTGAAATGAAAAATGAAATAAAAAATACAGAAGCTATTTTAGTTGTTCCTGGAAAGATGGAGATAGAGGAATCACAAATACCTGATCCAAAGGATGATGAAGTTCTAATTAAAGTAGAATATGTAGGAGTTTGTGGATCAGATGTTCATGGATTTGAATCGGGTCCATTTATTCCTCCATCAGATCCAAATCAAAAGATTGGGTTAGGACATGAGTGTGCTGGTGAAGTTGTAGGAATCGGTACTAAAGTGACTAAGTTCAAAATAGGGGATAGAGTTTGTATTGAACCAGGAGTTCCTTGTGGAAAATGTAGGTTCTGTCTAGAAGGAAAGTATAATATCTGCCCAGATGTAGATTTCTTGGCAACACAGCCGAATTACAAAGGAGCATTGACAAATTATATTTGCCATCCGGAAAGTTTTACATATAAACTCCCGGATAACATGAATACTATGGAAGGTGCGCTAGTAGAGCCTGCAGCAGTGGGTATGCATGCAGCAATGAGCGCAGGTGTAAAGCCTGGCAAAAAAATTATAATTTTAGGTTCAGGTTGTATTGGGCTAATGACTCTTCAGGCATGTAAAGTCATGGGTGCAACAGAAATTGTAGTAGTAGATGTACTGCCAAAGAGACTAGAAATGGCAAAAAAATTAGGGGCTATGGAAGTAGTCAATGGTATGGAGGATGATACGGAAGTAAAGTGTAAAGAAATCTTGGGTAACTTGGGAGCAGACATTGTGTTTGAAACAGCAGGTTCGCAGGTAACAGCAAAACAGACACCGCTTTTGGTAATGCGTGGTGGTAAGATTATGATTGTTGGTACGATTCCTGGTGCAACACCGATTGATTTTCTAAAAATCAACCGCGAAGTAACGATTCAAACCGTATTTCGTTATGCCAATCGTTATCCAGCTACTATAGAAGCAATTTCATCTGGTCGTATTGATGTGAAATCAATGGTTACTAATATTTACGATTATAAAGATGTTCAAAAAGCATTCGAAGACTCTGTTAATTGCAAAAAAGATATTATCAAGTCAGTTATAAAAATTAATTAAAAATTAATTAAAAATAAAGGAGAGATTATTATGTTTGTTTCAATGAAAGATATGTTACTAAAAGCTCAGAAGGAAGGTTATGCAGTACCAAATTTCTGCATTTGGAATACTGAAATGCTACAAGGAGTTATGGATGCTACTGAAGAGGCGCAAGCACCAATTATTTTATCTTTTGGTAGTGGATTCTTAGAAAACACAGATATAGATCACTTCATAAAAATGATGGTTTCTATGGCGGATAAAGCAACTGTACCCGCTTGTATTCACTGGGATCATGGCAGAAGCTTTGAAATAGTAAGTCATGCTGTTGATATAGGCTATACTGCTATTATGATTGATGCATCCGCATATGATTTAGAAACTAACATTAAATTAACAAAAGAGGTAGTTGATAAGTTCAAACCATTAGGTATTCCAATTGAGGCTGAACTAGGTCATGTTGGCGCTGAGACAATTTATGAAGAAGCTATTGCGGCTTACGGATATACTGACCCAACACAAGCAGCAGAATTTTGTGAAAGAACTGGCATAGATTTCCTAGCGACTGCTATAGGAAATCAACATGGAGTTTATACTTCTGAACCAAAAATTAATTATCCCGTATTGGAAGCTGTTAGAGCGGCTGTTGATATTCCATTGGTACTACATGGTGCATCAGGAATTGGTGATGAAGATATTAGAAAATGTATTGCTAGAGGAATTACAAAAATAAACATCCATACTGAGTTATGTCAGGCGGCAATGATTGCTATTGAAGCAAATCAAGAGAGGAAGCTTCCTTATCTGAAATTGCAACAAGAAGTTAGAAAAGAAGTTGCAAAAAGAGCAATGGAAAAAATAAAATTATTCGGATGTTATGGAAAAGCGAGGAGTTAATTGTGGATAATAAATTAGATGTAATTTGTATTGGGGCCGCAATTGTTGATATACCTTTACATCCTGTAAGCAAAAATATATTTGACAGTGAATCTTATCCTTTAGAAAAAATATGTATGACTATAGGTGGAGATGCAATTAATGAAGCTACTATAATTTCAAGGTTAGGATATAAAGTTGCATTGATGAGTCGCATTGGGAAAGATGTAGTAGGAGATTACATTCTTAAATTCTGTGAACAAAATAATATTGATTGTTTTAGTGTAAATATTGATCCAGATATTGATACTTCTATCAATGTGGGTTTAGTAACTGAAGACGGTGAGCGAACATTTGTTACAAATCGTAATGGAAGCTTGTGGAAGACCAATATTGATGATGTTGATTTTAAACGATTTAAAGAAGCGAGATTACTTTCATTAGCAAGTATATTTAATAATCCATTAATTGATGGAAAGTCACTTGTAAAGATTTTTACAGAGGCAAAGAAGAACAATATGCTAATTTGTGCAGACATGATTAAAAGAAGATTTGGTGAGGGGTTTGAAGATATCCGTGAAGCTTTAGGATATGTTGATTACTTTTTTCCAAATTATGATGAGGCTTGTTTGATAACTGGCAAAACAAATTTGGATGAAATAGCAGATGTTTTTTTAGGATGCGGCGTTAAAAATGTAATTATAAAGACTGGCAAAGATGGATGTTTTGTAAAAAATTCAAACGAAACATTAATTGTTCCCATATATAAATATTCTAAATTAATTGATACTATTGGTGCAGGGGACAACTTTGCTGCTGGATTTATTACAGCTATTTTGGATGGAAAATCACTCAAGGAATGTGCCGAGTTCGCTAACGTGACAGCATCCATTTCCGTTGAATATCTAGGGGCAACAACTGGAGTGAAAAGCAAACAACAGGTAGAAGAAAGAATGAAAGAATATATTATTTCCAAAATATAAAACTGAAGGAGTGTTGAAATGAAAACAATGAAATTAGGAAAAACTGATATAAATATTTCAAGAATGGGTCTAGGAACTTGGCCTATTGGCGGAGGTCCTGCATGGAACGGAGACCGAGAATTACAATCATCCATAGATACTATAAGAACTTGTCCGTCCATTGGAGTTAATGTAATTGATACAGCTCCAGGCTATAATTTTGGTAACAGCGAAGTAATTGTTGGCAAGGCTTTGAAAGGTATGAAAAGAGAGGATGTTTGTTTAATTACAAAATGTGGTATAACATGGAATAGAAAAGGAAGTTTGTTTAACAAAGTAGGTGATGTGCAGCTTTATAAGAATCTTTCTAAAGAATCAATTATGGAAGAGATTGAAATGAGTTTGGAGCGTTTGGGGACGGATTATATTGATGTTTACATGACTCATTGGCAATCAGTAGAGCCTTACTTTACTCCAATCAAAGAAACAATGGAAGCATTAAATGAACTAAAGGCAGCCGGAAAGATAAAAACCATTGGTGCTGCAAACATGACACCTGAACATATAAAAGAATACTTAAAGTACGGACAATTAGATTTGGTGCAAGCTAAATACAGTATTTTGGATAGAGCAATTGAACAGGATTTGGTTCCAATTTGTAGAGAAAATAAAATTACTCTTCAAGCTTACTCTCCTTTGGAGCAAGGGTTGTTGAGCGGGTGCCTCCCAAGAGATTATGTTCCTACAGGGGCACAGTGCAATAAAAAATGGTTTCAACCTGAAAATATGCAAAAAGCAATGAATATGATGGATAATTGGAAAGACTTGTGTAAAAAATATGATTGTACAATAGCCAATTTATCTCTTGCATGGGTTTTGGCACAGGGTGATTTCTTTAATCTGCTAAGTGGAGCAACTACGGTAGACCAAATTAAAGAGAATGTAAAATCTGCTGAAGTTGAACTTTCAAAATCAGATGCTAGATTAATGAGAGAAATGGCAGAAGCAATTGACGACTAAAGGAGTAAATGTAGTTTTGGATTGGTATAAGTGGAACAAACACATTAGTTAAAAAGTATGAAGAGGGTATACCATATATAATGGTACCTTCTTCTTTTTTTATGATCGAAACCAATTTGATAATAAATATTAATTTGGCAACTTTACAGGCAATAGAGTAATTGTAAAATGTACATAAATGTGATTTTTTGGAACTGAGATGGAAAGAGCATCAACTGCATATTAAGTTTATTGATAATGTACTCCAGAAGTGAATTTTTGTATAAAAGGGGTTCCACTCGCTAACATCAGATCTATGGACGAAATGGCAGCCTGTAAGGCAGAGCGTGTTTCGTAATTAGACAAATTTTTAAAACTATATCCTGAAAAGCTGTGAATCATATAATGAGTATTATTATATTTAGTATTGTGTATAATTTCTTCAAAGTAATCAGTGTGGATTAACTTCCCATTAGAATCAAACATATCTTTAGTGAATAGTTTATATGATTGTATGAGATCAATGAGAGGTTCAGAAGCCATAGTATTCCCTTCATTATCTAAATTATATAAAGAAGGTATTGTAGATTTAAGATTATTATTGAATTTTTCAATTTCATCTATAGAAAGTATTATTTCTGTAGCGTCAGTAAGAACACGCATCCCAAAGGATGAGGAATACATAAAACTTGGGAATATATAGTCATCTTTATACATAGATACACCTCTCAAGTTACAGAATTATTTACATTATAATACTAATTTTAAATATAATCCATATAAAAGATGTATCAAATTAGTGCTCTAAAAAAGTTATGTTTCAGCTGTTATGATTCAGAAAGGTAATTGACAATTACGGAATATTTAGGTATTATTAGAATAAATGTTACAATTTACAAATATAAGAGATAATATTAAGAAAATTGTTAAAAAAGGAGCCTGACAAAAATCGGGTGCTTTTTAACTTTTTGCCATCATATTAGCCACGTGATTATCTGAAATTTAACACTAAATGACTCAAATGAAATAGTTAAAATTGATAAAGTAAGGAGAGAAAACAAAATGAGAAAGAATAATGTGTTTCGGAGGATAGCTATACGTTACCTTCCATGGATGGTTGTGGAATTGATTGCAGCATATGTGCTGACCTCAATTATTGTGAAGGGTAGCAGTCTAATATCCAATGCCATTGATGCACTTCTTTCTGGACAAGTGTCGGGTATTGTAAGTACAAGTTTTATGATGCAACTTTTCCTCTTTGTGGGAATTGGTTTTGTGGCATCGCTGGTTAGGGATGTGTGTGCGTCACAATTCAGTGTAAATATTCAGACACAGTTTCGCGAGGAGGCTGGGAGAAAACTGGTTCGTCTAGAATTTAAGTATTTTGACAAGAATTCCTCTGGTACTATTTTGAACAAGTTGATTTCGGATATTGGACAAGCTGGACGGTTCTTTTCAGAAACACTTCCTGATATTTGTCGAATACTGGTTGAGGCTGTGACTATTATTGTTTCCATCGGTAAGATTGATGGCATGCTTGTGGTATTTATAGCGGTTGGTTATCCAGTGGTGCTTGTGGTGTCTCATTACTCATCCAAGCGAATGTCAAATCTTGCTAAGAACAGATGGAAGAAAATTGATGTGCTTAACTCCACTGCCTATGACAATATTCAAGGAATCCTTGTGGGCAGAAGCTTCAATCTGATGTCAGTGATGCAGAAAAAAATCTACAAGGCTAACGATGAGATTCTGAAGTTTGAATTTATCCGTAATAGATTGTCAGCAATATCAGTGATTATGCAGAACGTGATTAACTGGCTACCAAATATTATTTTGGCAACACTGGCGCTAATGAGGGTGTTAAACGGTTCACTTACTGTGGGAGAGATGACTTTCTTCATTCTTATGTTGGATCGAATTATTCATCCTTTAAGTGAACTACCTATGTTGTTTAATGATGCACGTGAAATTGGTGTGTCCATCCAGCGTCTGGAAGAACTGATGGGGCAAGCGGACGAACCCAGCGGAGATTGGGATGGAAGTCACTACGCCCGAGATTGTGATCAGGTACCGGAAACTGTTATTGAATTTGAAAATGTAAATTTTGCTTACAATGAAGGTTGTCAAGTGTTGTACAATGTGAATTTCACCATTAAGGCTGGAAAAAATGTGGCTTTCGTAGGTAGTTCTGGGGAGGGTAAGTCTACCATTTTTAAGCTGCTCTGTGGATTTTATAAGAAGCAATCAGGAAATTATAAGCTTTACGGCAGAAATTTTGAAGATTGGAATCTGAATGCGGCGAGAAATCTATATTCTTTGGTATCCCAGAATGTATTTTTATTTCCAGAAAGCATTGCTGATAATATAGCCTATGGACGAGAGGGGGCTACCATGGAAGAAATTAAGGAGGCCTGTCGCCTAGCCAATATTCATGACTTTATTATCAGTCTGCCACAGCAGTATGATACTTTGGCGGGCGAGCGTGGAACAAGGCTTTCCGGCGGCGAACGGCAACGTATTTCCATTGCTAGGGCTTTTCTTAAAAATGCGCCAATCCTTCTTTTGGATGAGCCAACCTCCGCCATTGATGTGGGTACAGAGGATTTGATTAAAGAGGCCATAGAGCGTATTTCTAATGGGAAAACAGTCATAACCATTGCACATAGGCTGTCCACCATTGAGAACGCAGATACCATTTTGGTACTGTCAAAGGGTCAGATTGTAGAGAGTGGAACTAATGAGGAGTTATTGATGAAAAAAGGTATTTATCACCATCTTTACCAGGTGCAACAGAAGGCTCAGGAGGAAGGAAAGGAGGAGACATTAAATGAAATTATCTAGAATACTTATTAAATTGACTAAGACATTCATGGGGAGTCGTGCTTTCATATATTTTGGAGCTATTCTTGTAATGGCGATATCCGAAGGACTATTCAAGACTATTAGCTCTTTTTTGATTCGAGATTTATTCACCATGGCTGGGAATAGAACAACCAATGGGTTGTTTCAGGTTGTTTACAAACCCAGTATAATTTTTTATTGTACTGGGTTTTTATATGCAATTATGCGATAGCATTTTGATTTATAGATAAATTAGTAACATGCAACAGGTTTTTAGTTATAAAATAAAAAAACATGGAAGATAGTAGGCTAGCTATCTTTTTCATATTTTGCACTGCTGCTGTAAGCAGACACTGCTCTTGCACATTTTCTAATCCGCGCATATGGCAATAGCGAAGCCCATGCAGTTGTTTAGAATCTGCGAAGCTTCGCTCTATAGTTTCTTTCCTTCTTCTATATATATTTCTACCCTTATCCGTTTTGGTAAACTTTACAACATCTTCTTTATACATTTCCCAAACATGTCTTCTAACAGTTTTAACCTTACTTTTATCAGAAAAACATTGAGTTCTATTTGGGCATTCTTTGCAATCTTTTGCATTCCCAACATACTCTTTATATCCATCTCTAGTTGTCGTTTTATAATGCAAAGCCCTTAAGTCAGGGCAAACATATATGTCCTTCTCTTTAACATATTGAAATTTATTTTTAGTGTACATTCCTTTTGTATGTGGAGACCTTCTATATCCCATTACAGATTTTAATTCTCTCTCAAATAGTTCTTTACATATAAGATTTGTAGCATAACCAGCATCGGCACCAACATATTTTGTATTAAAATTAAATTTTTTTATTTGCACATCCAATCTATCGATATAAGGATCAACATCATTTATATTTCCAGGAGTAACATAAACATCAGTAATTATATTGTGTTTACTGTCCACAGTTCTGTGATCTAAATAGGAGAAGCCTTCCGGCTTGCCATCTCTCATCATATATCCGCTGTCGGGGTCAGTTGTGCTAACTTTAATTTCTTTTATTATGGTAACAGGTTCTTTCACTTTCAAAGGTCTTTTACCGTGATTTATTCTATCTTCCTCTACAGCTTTATTAAGATCAGCTACATATTCTTTAGGTGTTTTTTCAACTTCAATTTTCACAAGCTTTCGCTTATTAGCATTTGCTTTTAGGTGTGTAGAATCTGTGTAAAGTATTTTACCAGTTACCATCTTAAGATTTATAGCCTTAAATACGACTTCGTCAAATATTTTTTGGAACACGTCAGTTCCTTTAAATCGTCTACGTCTATTTTGGCTAATTGTTGAATGATCTGGAATAACATCAGTAAGGCTTAGTCCTAAAAACCATCTATAAGCTACATTTACTTCAATTTCCTTTACAAGTTGTCGCTCAGATTTTATTCCAAATAGGTATCCAATAAACAGCATTTTGAAGAGTAAAATAGGATCTACGCCAGGTCTTCCATTATCTAAACAATAATATTTTTGAGTCAATTCTCTTATGAAAGAGAAATCCATGTATTTATCTATATTTCTGAGAATATGGTCTTTAGGAACTAAATCCTCTAAATATACCATTTCTAATTTTTGTTGTGTGAAGTTCTTTTCATTAATCATAACTAAACCCTCCGAATTATAAAGTTTGTATACTATATATATTCGACATTGATGTTGTAAAATCATTTTTGAATATGAAAAAAAACACTCCAATTTTAAATTAGAGTGTTTTACATTTTATGTTTGTCAACAGTCTGGAACAACCAATGGGTTGTTTTTACTTCTTGTGAAAAATTTATTGATAGGTGCTGTGGCCATGGCGATTCAGGTGACGGCAACAGTCATTTATAACAATGAGTCTAAACGGGCAATTGCAAAGATTAATCAATCGGTGTATATGAAATCAGTATGGTTTCCTATAGAATATTACGATACTCACCATACTGGCGATTTTATGTCAAAATTAATGTATGATGCAAGCAAAACCGGAGATATTTTTGGTTCGAGGCTTCGTCGTATTATTATGCCGATTATCATGGTTATTCTGTTTCTGATTCCTATGTTTTATCTATGCCCACAGGTTACAGTGGGATTGCTAGCGGTAAGCTGCATTTCCCTACTAGTGAATACATTAATGGTAAAGCCCATGAAAAAGGTTAGTTCCAAAATGTCAAAGGTAAACAAAGGGATGATACAGAATCTGACCAATATTATGCAGGGAGTAGAAACGATTAAGATTTTTGCGGTGAAGGATATAATTATGAAGCAATATGATGTTTCAAATAAGCAGTGTGCAAAGGCACAGAAGAAACAGAATTGGTATTCAGCACTGCTGACAGGTTTGAATAATGCCTCCAATCTGCTCTGTTCGCTGGTATTCTTAGGTGTGGGAATTTACTATGTTGAACAAGGCGTGGTGGATGTTGCTTCGCTAACGGCATTGTATATGTTGTATGGAACCTTTAGTTGGTATTTTTTACAGATTGGGCGTTATATTCCGGAGTTGGTCAACTGTTTGGTCAACGCCCAGCAAGTCTTTGAATTTATGGGTATACAAGAAGAACCGAAAACATATATTGAACATAGGCAGGCAGGTACAGAAAAAGAGTCTTCTCAGCGTGCGTATATTTCTATGGAAAATATCACCTTCGGATACAATGAAAATGATAAAAAAGTTCTAAAGGATTTTAATTTGTCTGTAAAAAAAGGAACTTCAGTAGCCATTACTGGTCATTCTGGACGTGGCAAGAGTACTTTAGCTAAGCTTTTATTGGGATTCTATCCAGTAGAAAAGGGACAAATATATATTGATGGTGTATCATTGGAAAAACTGGGATTACATAAACTTCGTGAGTTGATTGCTTACGTGCCACAGGATACCTATTTGTACAACGTAAGTATTGCCGAAAACATTTCCTATGGAAGGGCTGAGGCTACCATGGAAGAGGTTGTGCAGTCGGCAAAGGCGGCCAATGCCCACGAATTCATTATGAAGCAGTCAGAAGGATATAATACCCTGGTAGGTGAGCGTGGTAACAAGCTGTCTGGTGGGGAGAAGCAGCGTATTGCAATTGCCAGGGCTATCCTTAAAAATGCGCCCATTCTTTTACTGGATGAGGCAACTTCAGCACTTGATAACGAGTCAGAATATTTGGTTCAGGAGGCAATACAGTCGCTCATGAAGGATCGAACTACGATTATGATAGCTCATCGGCCGAGCACCATTGCCACAGCGGATGTAGAGATGGCAATGTAGAGAAAAGTCGTGCTCAAATTAGAAAATGTATAATAAAATATGGTATACTATGATAAATATAGTTAAAAAATTATGAATAAAAATAAATTGGAATCTGGATAGTAGGCTTACAGAATTTACGTATTATCTTATAATTTATGGTTATATTTTATTTATCAGAAAGTGTATAAAAAGGTATACATATTAAAGGAGTGTTAAAATGAAACATTGCATAAAATGCAACACAGAACTGACAGACAAAAGTAAATACTGCAATGAATGTGGAAAAAACCAATCGACAGATGCGTATGACAATCAAGATAGTTATGATGCGCAAGAGGATAATTACAAAAGAGAACCTGTATATACTGTTAAGCCAGAGTATAGAGAAAACTCAGATTACGAAGATGCTAATAACTTTCATGCAAAACGTAAACATAGACCAATATTAATAATATGCTTAATAGTAATAGTAATAGTAGTAGTTGCTGCACTTGGTTTAATGTCAACTAATAAAGATAAATCAGATGATCTTAAATATCAGGATATACCAGCTTCAACTAAAAGCGTTACTCCCGAAGCAACTAAAACTGAACCAGCTAAAACAGCTAAATCAGCCATAGTAGGAAAATTACATCAGAAAGTTATTGTTCCAGATATTCGGTATGGAACATATGAAATTACAATTAACAGTATTACATTATCAACAGAAAGAAATAAATATAGCAAGGTTAAAGCAGTAGAAGTGTATAAGATTAATTATACCTACAAATTATTGTCTAGTGGAACTTCAACACATGGTTTATACGTATCTAGTTTCGCTTCATTTGACAGCACAGGAGAGTCAGGAGAAGGTTATCCAGGCGGGGCTGGTGATTACCCTAAGCCATTAACTATTATAGGGACTAAATGTTCAGCAGATACATTTGTAGCAGTTAAAAATAAAAGTTCTTTCATAAATTTAGTTTTAGACTATAATGTGACTAATGATAGCGGACATATGACATTTAAAATACCAACTAAATAATTGATTATACACCTTTAGCCATTGCTTAATTAGTGGCAAGGGTTAAATTTAGATTTAGCCATTGATAATTTAATCATATTTTTTCTACTTAACGGTTTGAATTATTCTGTATATATATCAGACAGCTCAATATTGATTCGGTCAGTTATGTCTTTTTTTATTTCGTTTACACCTAAAGAATTATCAACTTGTTTTACTGGAAGAATGATAATAAATTCACTTCCAATATTCTGTTCACTTTTAAGGATTATCTTGCCTTCATGTAGTTTCACAAAAGATTTAACTAGAGAAAGGCCTATACCAGTACCTTCATTATTTCTTTTTAAGGTCTTATCCACCTGCATAAATCTACCGAAAATTATTTCTTTTTTATCATCGGGGATTCCTACTCCAGTATCTCTAACTGATATCTCAACATTATCCACTTTATCCAATACTGTTACATATATTTTTCCGCCTTTGTCTGTAAATTTTAAAGCGTTTGAAAGTAAGTTAAGTATAATTCTCTCTATTTTATCGCCATCAAACGCCATTAACTTTTCTTCAACATTAGTGTCAAATATTATGTCTATACCTTTATTTTCAGCGATAGAAATTATAGACATGGTAATATCTTCAATCAAATAAACAATGTTTCCATTCTCCATATGTAGAGTAATAAATCCCGAATCTAGTTTTGTCATGTCTAATAAATTGTTAATTAATCTAATAAGTCTATTAGAATTTTTCTTCATTATTTGTAAATACTTTCTTCTCTTCTCAATAATTTTTTCTTCATTGCTTTCATTGTACATATTCATCATCTGCAGAGAAGCAAAAACTACATTTAATGGAGTTTTCAATTCATGCGATATGTTACAAAAGAACTCTGTTATAAATTTATTATGTTCTTTTGTTTCGTTTAACAGTTCAATAGTTGTTTTTGCATCTTCTTTTAACTTTAGCATTTGTAATTCCATTTCTAATAGTTTTACTTGATTGCTTTCAAAAGTTACGTGTTCACCCAATATCCATGCGATAATGATAAATCCTACCGATAACACCAAGTCATTTTCGAAATAGGTGTTTACTACTAAATTAGAAACAAAAGTCAAATCTATAGATAATATAATAGCTGACGATATATAAGAAAGTATTAAACCACGCCTCTTACCTTGAGATATGGTTGTTGTAATAATGCTAAAGAAAAACAGATATTTATATTGGCTCCTATAAGTGCCAGATAATAAAACAAATAAAGATAGAATAAAAATAAATAAGATATCTTCTGCAACTAAAAGATTCTTTGATTTTTTAAAGTTATTTTTAAAATAAATAATCCACCATAATAAATAAAATAATGATAAAAAGATAAGAAATATTGCCAAATTTAATTGGACACGAGTTGTGGAGTTTGTTTTATTATATGGAATATTGAAAATAAGTATTAATATAAATAGTAAAATAGCGAACTTAGTAAATGTAATTATTGCTAAAATGTTATTATATTTATCAGTGTTATTCATTTTTCACCTTCTATTTACCTATAGATAACCTAACTGGTTTTGCTACAGATAATTATATTTTTTATATCTTCTATTACGTTTTTGGTACTCCAGTTATATTACCATCAGATTTAAGATCTAGATTAAACATTTTATTTCCATTTATTCTAAATAAAAACATTTATATATAACATAATACAGTAAAAGAAAGGATAAATCCATACTTATTTTGCAATACATGACAATTTGATATATTAAAAGATAAAAACTTTCATGGCTAATAACTCAACAATTAAATAATTTTACAATGTAAGTTTATAGATGTATTATTAGTAATAATTTCATTCAATGACTAATTTAATAATTATTAAATAAAAATTGTAATAGTTTGTTTTTTGTGTATAATTAAGCGGGGTCAATAAAATAAATCAAAGGGTGGTTGGTACAAATGATAAAAACTATAAGTACACAAAACGAATATGAATTAAAGGTTGATGTTGAAAGAAAGATAGTATATGAAAAATTCGAAGGAATGTTTACAAAAGAAGCTGTAGCAAATATGAAGAATGATTATAAAACAAAAATACTTCCTTTATTTAAGGGCAGTAAATGGGCTAAATATTGCGATATGAGAATCTACAAATTAACAGATAGCCAAAATGAATTAGGAGAATTTGTTCAGTATTGTACAGATAATGGAATGGCTCATGCGGCCCTTATCGTTTCAAGTGCAATAGTAAAAATGCAAATGAATAGGGTAGGCAAAAATGTAGGAGTTACTCCAGTTGCATTTACTGATGAAAAGGAAGCAGAGGATTACTTAAAGACAGCTGGATATTAATAAGCCAAGTGAATATTAGTAAGAAGGGAACATCTTAAAAGGTGTTCATTTTTTATTGCTTAAAACAACTAGGTTTTATAATTAGTATTATTTTATATAGAGAACTGCGAAAACATAATGGAGGAAAAACATAAATGAGAATAGCTGACGCAATAATAAAGGTTTTAGAAAATAATGGTGTAAAATGTGTATTTGGAATACCGGCTAGTACATTTGCAGGTATCCTTGATGCAATGAATGATAATAATATAGAGTTTATAGTGACGAAAAATGAAGCGGGTTGTTCATACTCAGCTTCAAGCTATGCAGAGCTTTCCAATGAATTAGGTGTGTGCATGTTGGCAGGAGGAGTAGGGCTTAATAATGCAATTAATGGTATTGCAAACGCAAAAAGAAATAAAACTCCTATGCTTATTATTACTGGAAATGTAAGAAGGGAGTATATGGGTAAGGGTGCTTTTCAAGAGTTCGACAACGCTTCAATGGTAAAAAGTATAACAAAACACTCTATAGAGGTGACAAAAGAAGAGGTGGTTATTGTTGAACTTCAAAAGGCTATGAATATTGCGCTTACACCTCCATGTGGACCTGTGCACATATCAATTCCTTATGATGTACAGACCGCAACTTTTGAAGGAGATATTAATTTAAATAGGATAATCAATAAACCCGTTAACGATGTAAAGTCTTTAGAAGAATGCATTAAAGAAATAAACAAAACTGAGAAGGGGCTAATTTTCATTGGAAGAGGTACAAGGGGTCTTTCTAACGAAATAAAAAAACTAAGTCGAAATGTTTCATGGCCCATAATATCAACTTCGAATGCAAAAGGAATTATAAATACTGATTTTCCATATTACATAGGAAACTACGGTTTCTGTAGTACCGACAGTGCTATTGAGTATATTGAAAAGGAGCAGATAGATTGTATTCTTTTCCTCGGTACGTCTTTAGGACAATGTGCAACAAGGGATTACAACGATGTCCTTGTTAATGGAAGAAAGGTTATAAGAATAGATTGGGATAAAAAAGAATTTAATAAAATATTTAAAGAGGATATTTCTGTTTGCTACGAGTTAAAGGAAGCAATGGACGTACTTATTAATAGAGTAGACCAAAAACAAAAGAGTTCTTTCATTAAGCCTGAAATGAATAAGCCTTATGTTAAAGATCATACAGGTATATCTTTAAGGTTGTTATTTGAAAAATTTCCTGAAATACTGCCCAAAGATACATGTTTACATGTAGATACGGGTGACTATTTTAATTATGTATATAAATATTTGCCAATAAGGGAGGACATGTATCTTCACACAAGTCTAAATTATGGTTGTATAGGTACAGCATTAGCAGGGGTTATGGGGTCATATATGTACAATAAAAACATACCTTACGCTGTAATTGCAGGTGACGGAGCATTTTACATGAACGGCACGGAGATACTAACTGCTAAAGAATACAATATGCCTATCATATACTTTATAATAAACAATTCTATGTTTGGACTCATTAAAAATGGAATGAAGGCTCTATTTGGAAGAGATTTTAAAGGTAAGATCGTGTTTGAAAAAAACAGTATAGCTTCAATTGCAGAGGCAATGGGTGTAGAGGCAGTACAAATAACTGATTTATGTCAAGCGGATAGCCTTAAAGAACTTATGAATAATAGAACTGCTCCTCTTGTTATAGAGGTAATTACTAACGGAACAGAAGTATTCATTGACACAGATAGAATAAAAAAAGCAATATAAGGGAGATTGAAAATGTATAAAGTATTTAATGAATTAATGGAGAAACTAAAAGAAATAATTCCTGTAGATGACCTTGCCTATCTAACTGTAAAAGATGATGAAGAAGCTTTTGCATTTTATAAGAATGATACTCAAATGTGTGATATAAAAACGTGGAAAAAATTTCATAAAGAAGAGTATCCTACGATAATAAAACATATACCAGTACTTACTGAATTAGTAACAACTAAGAAATACGTTGCTGTGGAGAATACTCACAAACTTGTACCACATCAAAAGGAATTTCAAGTATTAAACATATATAGCATATACTTATTTCCTGTGGTGCGAGATAATAAAGTAATAGGGTTTGTAGATATCCCATATACTTGCAATTATCACGTAATTGATAAAGATACACTTGATAAAATACAGTGTTTAGTTGACGAATACAGTGAAAAGATAGTAGGAACAGTTACAGAATTTAAGGTTATGAAAAATAAAGATATGTAGAATGTAACATATATGTGGTAAAATGTTAAATGAAAATAGATATTTTAACATCACTAATTGAGGAGGTTATTAATGTACGGAAAAATAAACTGAAGGATGATGATAGAATATGAATGATTCTTTTTACAGACAGGTAACAAAGCAAATGGTGGTAAGACTTAAAGAAGAAGAGGAGATAGCAGAAAGGGCAGCCGAGTTAATTAACACTAATAAGGAGCTTGCCTTTCAAATTGGAGAGAAAGCAGATAGGACAGCAGAGTTAATTAACGCTAATAATGAGCTTGCCTTTCTAATTGGAGAAAAAGCAGAAAGGGCAGCAGAATTAATTAACGCTAATAATGAGCTTGCTTTTCTAAGAGGAGAGAAAGCAGAAAGGGCGGCAGAGTTAGTTGTTGCTAATAAGGAACTTGCTTTTCAAATTGGAGAAAAAGCAGATAGGGCAGCAGAATTAATTATAGTTAATAGAGAGCTTGCCTTTCAAATTGGAGAGAAGGCGGATAGGGCGGCAGAGTTAATTATTGTTAATAAGGAGCTTGCATTTCAAAGTGGCGAGAAAGAAGACCGGGAAGCAGAGTTAATTGTCGCTAATAAAGAGTTAATCATTGCGAATAAGACTCAGGGAGAATTCCTCGTTAACATATCTCATGAACTTAAAACGCCATTAAATGTTATTTTTTCAACAGCTCAGTTATTTGATATGTATTGTAAGAGTGGTTCATTAGATAATAAGAAGAATTCAATTGTTAAATATATAGAATCAATCAAGCAAAATTCTTATAGATTATCTAAGCTTATCAATAATATAGTTGATCTATCAAAGATTGAGGCAGGTTTCTTTAAATTGAACTTATCAAATAACAATATAATCACAGTTGTAGAGGAAATAGTTATGTCTGTAACTAGTTTGGTTGAGTGTAAAGGTCTAAATATTATTTTTGATACGGATGTAGAAGAAAAAATTATTGCTTGCGATACAGAAAAGATAGAGAGAATAGTATTAAATCTTATATCAAATGCGATAAAATTTTCAGATGAAGGTGATCAAATAGTTGTAGACATTAAGGATAAGAATGAATTTGTTGAAATATCAGTTAAAGATAATGGCATAGGAATTGAAGAAGGGCACTTAAATATGATATTTGATAGATTTAAGCAGGTAGACAAATCATTATCAAGGAATACAGAAGGTACAGGTGTTGGCTTAAGTTTAGTTAAGTCCATTGTAGAATTACTTGGCGGTAACATATATGTTGAAAGTGAATATGGAAAAGGAAGTAAGTTTACAGTTAAGCTTCCTTCAGAAAAGGTACTTCAGGAAAATAAGATATATAGTAACGAAATGAGAAGCAAAAATCAAAGCATACGAGTTGAGCTTTCGGATATTTATTTGTAAATTTATTTCAAAAATTCCACGAGTGATTTAATATTAACATAGGAGATCCTTTCTCTTACTGTTTCTTCTTATTTAAATTCATATTCAATTTTCAATAGTATTTTGAAGTGCTGGGAGATACTTAACATCTGAAATCGATCCAGCTACAACTTCGCAATGGCTCATTACTTCTTAAACCCTCATTTCAATAATTTAACATTTCATGGAACATCCTATTGAGAAAATTTACAGTGATATTATAAAAGTATAAATTTACTACTTAGCCCAATGAGAAATGTATCAATAAAGATAAGATAATAGATTTTAAAAAATGTCTTGTTTTCTATTTTAAAGCATTATATGATGTTTCTAGACATCGATGTACTTTATAAAGAAAGGAAAAATTATGAATAGTCCATGATAATCCTAAATTAGTAGAACATAAAAATTTATTTTTGCTAAGCTCCTTAGCAGCACTTTTTTTGCATAGTTATGACACTTTTTATGGTATAATTTTTTAATGAATCAGGGGGCGGAGTTGATGGAAGGTTACCGTAAATTTAACTTGGTTATCACAATACTAATAGCGTTGCTCCTTATAGGAACATTAGGATATAAACTTTTATTAGATGTTAGTATTGTAGATGCATTATATATGACTGTTATAACTATATCAACAGTAGGATATGCGGAAGTGGCTATTATGGATGCAAATGCTAAGCTTTTTACTATATTTCTTATTTTTTTAAGTTTAGGTACTGTTGGGTATATATTTAGCAGCATAGTATCTTATTTTTTAGAAGGAGATTTAAAAGATGCATGGAGGAGAAGACGTATGGAAGTTGGGATAACCAAGCTAAAAGACCACTATATAATATGTGGAGGTGGTGAAACAGGGGGAAATGCTATAAAACAATTTCAAAAAAGCAATGTTCCATTTGTTGTGATAGATAAAGATGAAGAAATAATAAAGGGGCTAATAGAAAATAAAATATATGCTATTCAAGGAGATGCCACGGAGGAAGAGGTATTAGATAAGGTAGGAATAAAGTTTGCTAAGGGTCTTATTTCTTCATTGTCTACAGACGCGGATAATGTTTATACTGTCCTAACCGCAAGAGAAATGAATAGCAATTTATATATTGTATCTAGAGCTATAAATAAAAATGCAAATGAAAAGCTAAAAAAAGCAGGTGCAAATAATACAATTTCTCCAAATGAAATAGGCGGAAGTAGAATGGCAGCTCTAATGCTTAGACCTACCGTTATTGCTTTTTTGGATATAGTAACTCATGATGGAGATTTAATTTTAGACTTAGAGGATGTAACTATTTGTGAAGGTTCAATTATAATAAATATGAGTCTTATGGAAGCTAGAATTCCTGAAAAAACAGGACTAATAGTTTTAGCCATTAATAAGGATAGCAATAAAAAATTAGTTTTTAACCCAAGTTCTAACCAGGTACTAAAAATGGGTGATACCATGGTGGTTCTAGGAACAGAAGAACAGGTCAGTAAACTTAAAAAAATTGCTAAAGAAATATGACAAAGAACTATAAAATATATAAAAAGCAATCTCTATACCTTAAAGTTAGTTGAGGTAAGGCGATTGCTTTTTTAATATTTGTATTTATTGTATAATAAATATAATTTACGATTAAAAAATACCACAATAGGTTTGAGGCCACTGAAAAAAGCACTCTTTTTTCAGTAGAGTTTTCAAATTTGAATAGAAAAAGCATGAGGAATCCATATTTTTGGATATCTCATGCTTTTTCTTTTATAATTAAGTTTTAAAAGCCCTATTTCATGCTTTTCAACTTAATTATTCTCTTTAGATTCACAGTGAAGATTGATAATGCACCTTGCATTTGCATGCTAATTAAGCCTGACGATATTGCTACATCATAGCCATGTTGGTGCTTAAGTTCACTATTTTTAGCCTCTATCATATAACGCTCCCTAGCACGTTTTTTAAAATATTCACTTTTTTCGAACTCTATTTGATCTTTGTGGGTATTTGACTTTATTGAAACTGAATAAGTTTTAGATTTAGCGCCTTCTTTATAACACCCATCTTTATGAACACAATTTTTACACTTTTCTACATTAAAATAGTAAGTTAACACTTGATTTTTACCAACATTCTTCTTTCCCTGTTTTGCTTTTTTAATAGCCATATGACCTGCCGGACATACAAATAAACCAGCATCTTTATTAAACTCAAATTCATCTTCTTTTTTTCGCATTCCTTGTGAAATTACAGGATTTAGTTTTGAAATTAATGCAATTTTATTTTCTTTTGCATATTCTAGATTTTTCTTTTCAGAATAAGCTGTATCTCCAATTACTTCATTAACATCTATACCAGCCTCACGGCTTTTTTCTATTAAGGCTATGAGCTCCTTTCCATCACTTTTTTCGCCAGTTGTAATAACAGCTGCTGTAATTAAACGTTCTTCACTCATAGCAAGGTGTGATTTATATCCAAAAAAAGAACTATCCTCAGTCTTATGCCCCACTTTTGCATCCTCATCTTTTGATAGTTTTAGGTTTTCTATGTCATCATTAAAAGCTTCGGTTAAGTAGTTTAATTTAGTTTTCACAGTTGGATTTGCTACAATTTCTGGATTCTTGTTTATGCTATCAATTAATAATTTGCAGTACTCAAGAATATCTTCAAGTACTCCATTTGTAACTTTATTCGGCAAATCTTCTTTTATCTCAGGATGTACTCCGTACAATGTTTTTCTTAAATTTTTTGCACGTTTCAATAATTCTTCTCCTGCTGATTTTTGGTTATAACGTGACTTGGTATGCGTAGCATCAACTATTATTGCTTTGCTTTTTAAAACTCCCTCTTTTATAGCAAGTTCTACAGTCTTGTTTATTAATAAATCTAATAAATTCATGTCTTTAAGGCGAAGCTTTCTAAATTTAGTTAATGTACTTGAGTTTATTAAATTTGTTTCTTCTGGGGCTAAATTCAGAAAATATTTAAATGACATATCATAAAGAGTTCTTTCAACAACATCTTCATCAGACAATTCATATATTACTTTCAAAAGCAAATATTTAAATAGCATTATAGGGTTAATAGCACCTCTACCCATAGATGAACTATAGTTAATAATCAATTCGTCATAAACAAATGAAAAGTCAACAAGGTCATTAATTTGCTTTAAAATGTTATCTTTCGGAATAATTAACGAATATAAGCTATGGTATGTATTTATTTTTATTTCCAATTGTCCTTTTAGCATAATAGTTTAGCCCCTTTTATTTTATTCTACTATACTAATTCGACATATCTTTTAAAATTCCTTTTTGTTTTTAGTCTTTTACATAAAAAAATCGCCATCTTTAATTCGATGACGATTTTTCATATAGTTTTTCAGTGGCCTCATAGGTTTGGAGGTTATTTTATGGATTTAGAAGAACAGAAAAAATTTATATTATCAGGTAAAATGTATAATGATTTATCACAAGAACTAATTAAGGCAAGAGAAAATACTATATTTCTTACAAATGAATATAATAATAGTTTTGGTAGCCAGCAGCATAAAAGAGAGGAAATATTAAAAAAGCTACTGAAAAAGATCGGAAAAGGAGTTCATTTTGAACCAACTCTTCGATGTGAATTTGGTTTTAATATTACAATAGGCGATAATTTTTATGCCAATTTCGATTGCATAATGCTAGATGGTGGAAAGATAGACATAGGTAATAATGTTTTATTTGGACCACGAGTTGGAATCTATACATCTAATCATGCAATAGATGCATTAGAGCGAGTAGCGGGAGGATGTTATGCAAAACCTGTAAAGATAGGCAATAACGTATGGATTGGAGCAGGAGTTAGTATAAATCAAGGTGTTACTATTGGAGATAATACAGTCATAGGGTCAGGCAGCGTTATTACAAAAAATATTCCAGCGAATGTTGTTGCAGCTGGTATACCTTGTAAAGTAATTCGAAAAATTACAAAAGAAGATAAAACTGGATTTAAAGTATAGAATAAAATAAGAATAATCAGAAGGGTGTGTTGTTAAACTAGCTGATAAAAGGAAGTTCACTAATGAACTTCCTCTCAATATATTCAATTTTTAATTAAGTAGAGTATAGTAATTTATTTTAATTAAAATTTTTTTGTTATCACATATCATAAAGACCTATTTTATAAGTAAGTCTATTATTGACATAATAGCAGGTATCGTGATTATAGATAAGATTGTAGTTAAAAAAGCACATTTTGAAGCAGTTACTTTGTCTCCATTATATTTCTCTGCCAAAACTGCTATTAAACTTGCAGTAGGCATTGCTACTAAAATTACACATATATAAAGAAGCGTTTTACTAGCGCCCAAAAGGGTAAGTACAAAATAAGTTAAGAGTGGAGCAACTATAAGTTTAATAAAATTTACATAATAGATATCTAGGCCCTTAAACACATCTTTTAATTTAACATCTGCAAGCATACTTCCTACTATAAACATTGAAAGGGGAGTCGTCATATTTCCTATGCTACCTAAAGTCTTAAGTAATGGTGAGGGGAGTTTTATAGAAAAAAGAAATATTATAATTCCTAAAAGAGTACATATAAGAGGTATATTTATAAGATTCTTTTTTATACTCTTTAAGTCACTTTTGCCCGTAAAAAGCATAACACCATAAGACCACATAAAAATATTAAAAGGAATTGTATAAATAGATGTATAAAATACTCCTATATTCCCAAAGATACCTTGAATTACAGGATATCCTACAAACCCACAATTAGAAAATACGGTTGCAAATATAAATACATTCTTCTTAGAGCCTTCAAATTTAGAATATAACAATTTACTTAAAATTATTAAGATAATGTGTATCACAATAGAATAGAAAAGTATCATGCTAGCACCTTTTAGCATATCCATTGAAAATTTGAAATTAAAAGAATATATAATCATACAAGGCATTGTCAAATTAATTAAAATGTTTGAAAAACCTTTATTTACTTCATCTGTAATTGTTTTTGTTTTTCTTAAGACAACTCCTACCATCATCATAAGTGCTAATATAATTACTTGATTCATAACATTGATATTCAAAATATTACCTCCTAAGATATTGATCTAAAATAAATAAAGAGTAAAGACCACTTGCACTAAATAGATATTATTCATCCATTTTACCTACAAGCATTTCCATATTATTTAGAGTTTCTTTTAACAGTATGAGATCATTTGTATTAAATTTTTGTGTGCTCTTACAAAAGGCAACCTTCATAGCTTCTGTACGCTCTTGTAAAAAATTGCATCCAGTATCCGTTAGTTCTATATATATCACACGTCTGTCTTTTTCATCTAATTTTCTTTTAACCATATTAAATTCCACAAGTTTTTCGACTAATATAGTTACAGTTGGCTTTGATACATATAGGATTTTAGCTAAGTCTGACATTTTGCATAACTCTTCAATTTTCAAGAAACGCATTAAAGATACATGTGCTCTTGTTATTTCTTTATTACTAGTTACAACAGAACTTATGTTTAAGAGCTTTTTTGTTAATATGGGAAATTTTAATAATAATCCATTAAATACCTCATCAATATCTTTATCTTTCATACTTATTCTCCTTTATTTATTACATTTATAGTTAATCTAAAATTCAAATTTAAATAACATTATAGGTTAATAAATATTTCATTAATATGATTAATAAAAATGAAAAAAGTTAGCATATATAATAGTTAATTTAACTAACTATTATATATGCTAACTTTATAAGGAATATTTGTCAAGAAAACACGGTATAAATGGGAGGGTGAAAATGGCTTAGCTAAAGTAGAAAATGAAGAATATAAATATTAGTAGAAATTTAATTTGAAATATATGTTATATATAGTATAATTAAGTAAATTAGAAATGCAAATTTTAGAAAAGATTATTTATGCATTAGTTTTACTAGAACTTAAAATTAAATCAATTAATTAAAAACTTTATCTAATAGAGTTATTTTTCAATCTTTTTACAAAGGGGAGTATTTTAAATGACAAAAAAGAAATTTTATATGATGACAACATTTGCACTTACATTATCTTTAACTTTTGGTTCAACAGTTTTTGCAGATTCGTTACCAGGCATTACAAATACAAAAAATATTTATTCATATCATGCTAGTAATAGATTAATAGATAATCAGCTTTATTCTAAAAAAGCATATAATACAATCTCATACTTAGTATCGATAGGATCACTTCATGACATAACAATACATGAACCTACTACGGTAAATAATTTAAACTTATCGTCAACTATTTCAGTTACAACTACAGAAGGACCTATGTTAGTACCAATACAATGGACTAGTTATTCTGGCGGAAGTATAAATACAACTACTAAACTAAGTGGTAAAGTTGTATTACCTCCAAGTATTTTAAATCCTACTAATATACAGCTAGATGTAATTCAGACAGTAGACTATAAAGGTGATGGACTTTGTAGCAATCTAGGTAAAGTCAGTTATAACAACATAACTGACATACCTCCGGCTACTACCAAAAGAGAACTTATAAGTAACTTAAGTTATAATGGTAACCCCCTCACAAGCGAAATGTCTCCAATAGTTGTAGACCACCGTTATAATACACTAGACAACAGTATCGTAGAAGATGGAGATTTATTAGAAATTACCGATGGAGAATACACGCATACTTATCATCTTAGTATAATATCTGAAACACCATCAAATTCAAGTTCGTTAGTATCTATAAGTCCAACTCAACCTATAGCAGTACCTATTACTGGAATGGAAGGTAGTTTAAACTTACCCTCAATTATTAGAATTGATACTACAAATGGAGTTGTAAACTTACCGGTTCAATGGAATGTACCAGTAGATTTAAATATATCAAAAAATATCGAAATAACCGGCACGATTGTACTGCCAGATAATATTTATAATTTAAAAGGGGTACAGCTACCTGTTTACCAACAATTAAACTATCAACCAATTGGACTTTCTAGCTCACTTGGTACTATAGTTACAAACCGTATACTATATATACCAGCAGGAACTTCTGTGTCAAGTTTAATAGATGGATTAACTAATGCTGGTTCATATACTATAACTTTAAAAGATAAGAACAACGATACTTTAAAAACTGGTGCTAATATTGTAACAGGAGATATACTTATAGCTACTAGTGGAAATACTAACTATAACTTTTATCTATCCACTAAAACTTCCGATGAACGTTAAAGTTTTAATTTGAAAATTGGCATGGAGTTGTGGAAATGAAACGATATATGCAACATTTTATTCATTTACTTTCTATTCTTTTGTTATTTAATTATTCACTTATAGATTTTTCCTGTTTAAGGTTTTTTATCACTTTAAGGTTCTGTAACCAGAACCTTAAAAACCTTAGTGGACATCTCATTGAGCCAGTTTTCTCATTTTGTATAATTAGAATATATTTTACGAATGACGTGATTCATATTAGTTTGCCGCAAATAATCTTTTTACCATTGCCTAGCAACTCTTCTAGTCTAACTATTTCTATTTATGTAATTAATTTCTCTAAATCAGTTGTTTCATAAAAAGTTTTAGAATTTGTATCCGTACACTTTATTTTTTGTCTTGATTAGATTATAATGAAGGTTATTAGAAAAGGTGGTGAGATAATGAGCTTAAACAAACAAAAGAAAATTGCTATTGTGAATGATTTTACTGGATTTGGACGATGTTCCATAGCGGTTGCATTGCCTATTATATCAGCAATGAAGATACAATGTTGTCCATTACCTACTGCAATATTATCTGCACATACGGGATTTTCAAATTTCTTTTTTGATGATTATACTCCTCATATGAGGGATTACATGAATAATTGGAAAGAGCTTAATTTACAATTTGATGGAATCTGTACTGGATTTTTAGGTTCAAAAGAACAAATTGATGTTGTTGTAGAGTTTCTTTGCAATTTTAAAACAAAAGATACTATTGTCATGGTTGATCCTGTGATGGGTGACTATGGTAAGCTTTATTCTACATATACACAGGAAATGTGTGATGAAATGAAGAAGTTAATTAAATATGCTGATGTAATGACACCTAATCTTACTGAAGCCTGTAGACTTCTTGATATTCCTTATCCAGAAAAAACTTTGAATCCTGCGCAGCTTGAAAACATTGCAAAAGAGCTTTGCACAAAAGGGCCAGATAAAATTGTTATCACTGGACTGCAGCATAATGGGAATATAAGAAACTTTATATATGAAATAGGAAAACCATATACTATAATAGAAGTGAAAAAAATTGGTGAAGATCGTTCAGGTACTGGAGATGTATTTTCTTCTATTGTAGTTGCGAATATTGTAAAGGGAGTAGATATCGTGACTGCGGTAAAAAAGGCCACAGATTTTATTAGTAAAGCCATTGATTATACTGCTAAAATTGGTACTCCAGTACATGATGGTATTTGCTTTGAAGAATATTTGACTGATCTGCAATAATTTATATATATTTACTTATTAATGTTAATTTAAAATTTAAATTATAAAGAAAAGAGGATGATAGAATATGGTTATTTTATATACATATAACAATGGTGTTTATATCAATTTAAAAGATGTTGATATTACTAAAAAAGAATTGAGCCACAAAAACATTTATGTTAATTTAACTAACAATTGCCCTTGTTCTTGTACCTTTTGTTTAAGAAACACTAAGGAAATGGCTAAATCAAATAGTCTATGGTTAGATACAGAACCTACCGCTCAGCAGGTTATAGAAGAGTTTGAAAAATATGATTTAACTCAGTTCAATGAAATTATATTTTGTGGATTTGGAGAACCTTTAACACGTCTTGATGATCTAATAGACGTGGCAAAATACTTAAAAAATAGAAGTAGCAATAATCCAATTCGTATAAACACTAATGGACTCGCAGATTTAGTTAATAAAAAAGAAACTGCAACATTTTTCAAAGACTTGATTAATACTGTATCCATAAGCCTTAATGCATCAAATGCGAAAGAATATTTAAGATTAACTCGTAGCAAATTTGGTATAGAATCTTATGACGCCATGCTGAAATTTGCGATAAGCTGCAAAGAGTATGTTCCGAATGTAGTTATGACAGTAGTAGATTGTATTGGACGAGAAGAAATAGATGCTTGCAAAGATGTATGTGATGCTATTTGCGTACCTTTAAGGGTGCGTCCTTTTGAATAAGATAAAGTGCATACTGTTATCGCAAATAAAAAAAATCACTATTTATAATATCAATATAAATAGTGATTTTTTATTGTATTAAATTAGAAGGTTATTTTTATAAATTAGTTATTAATACCAGGCAATGGAATGTTAGGGGCTGTTTGCGATTATATTACCTCTAGTATTAGGAGTGTTTTGAATTTGAATTGTCTAAAAACTTTAAGGAATCGGAGATTTTAACTTTAAGAGCCTCCCTCTTTAATGTCTCTTCAATGTGTTTTATATCTTGTATCTGCTGTTTATAAATTGATACCTCCTCTAAATTAACTTTGTGCTTGGTGAACTCAACATGTTCTTCACTAAGAGGTATACGGATAATTTCTGTAGGCATATTTTTAATTTCTGAATCAGCTGAGGAAAGGACTTTCTTTTTTATTACAAGCTCTTCTCGTTTAACTGGTACCGTAAATGTTTTTTCCTCCGTAAAAGCCTCCCTATAAATATTTACTTCCCCTGTTTGTAACCATTTTTTTGCTATATCAAGCTGTTCTTTTTTTATTTGAAACGTTGCCATACATACTCCCTCCATTTGTTAAGAAAAACACCTCACGAGTCATGAACTTCGGAGGTGTTTTCTACTTCATTTATTCGTGATGACTACCGATATCAACTACATCAGGGTTACCAACTTTATTTATTTGTGCTTCTTCTCGTTTAAGCGTTTCTTCTATATGCTCAGTATCTTCTATAGCATGTTTGTGAGCTGAAATTTCTCCTGTTACTACTGTATGTTTATCTACATGAACTTTTTCTTCATTAACAGGAATTTTAATACTTTGTTCATCAGTGATTGGTGAATCACTTGCTTCATTGTTTAAGCTCTTTCTTTCAATAACTATTTCTTCACGTGTCACAGGAACATCAACTGTTTTTTGCTCTTCTATAATTTCCTTACCAAACTCTACTTCACCTTTTTGCACACTGCTTTTGGCAATATCAAGTTCTTCTTTTCGTAGACTAAGCTTTATGGCATCATCTTTAGTTTCTTTAGTTTCTTTTTTGATATCATCGTCGTGTTTTTCAAAAATCCCTTCAAGTACACTCATATATATACCTCCATAAATTAATATTTTTATCCTTATTAAATTGCCCTACATGAGATATAATATCCTGTTTATAAATTGGAAATATAAGAGAAGGTTTTGGAAATAAATCAATAAAGAGCTAATTTAAAATAAATATTTTTTAAATTATAATATAAATTTAATTTTATGGTGAACATATAAATATTCAAGAGCATTTTATTTTACATAAGAATTATAAATAAAATGAATTTTACAAATATTTAAGTTAACTGGTGGAGGTATTAAATGAAAAAGAAAAAAATATTGTTGATTTTTCCTGTTGTTGTCATGATTGTTGCAATCTATAGTTTTATTTTAATTAAAAATTTTGCTACAACAAGTTATGGTAAGCTTGATATATTATTTGGCGTAATGTCAAAAATAGAAGAACATTTTAATCCTATTTCACTTAAAGGAAAATCAATATATGAAATGCGTGTAGCATTACATAAGTCAACAACAATGTGGAAATCTAAACCTATACCCTTTTCCAATATAAAAAATATGGATATAAAAACAACTTCAAATCAAGTGCCAGTGCGAGTATACACGCCTGATGTCAATGAGGATAAATTACCTATCATAATTTATTCCCATGGCGGCAGTTGGATTACTGGTAGTATTGATGACTATGACAATGTTTGCAGGAAGCTTTCAAAAAATTCAAAGGCTATAGTCGTATCTGTAAATTATCGTCTTGCGCCAGAAGACCCATTCCCAGCTGGTCTTAATGACGTATATAATGTGCTCCAATGGGTTTATAAATATGCTAAAAGCATTAATGGGGACTCCAGCCGAATATGTGTTGTAGGGGACAGTGCTGGTGCTAACCTTTCTGCTGTAGTTTCACAAATGGCACGTGATAAAGGTGGACCCCACATAATCTCTCAGGTACTAATATATCCATCTACAAATATTTATCAACTAAATACTAAATCTTGGTCGTATTTTGGTATGGATTATAATCTTACAAGGGAAAACTCTGAAAAATTTATATCCCTGTACACTCCAAGTTTAGAAGAAAGAAAAAGTGGATATGCCTCGCCTTTATTATCTGAAAATTTTAAAGATTTACCTGACACACTCATAATCACAGCCGAATTTGATCCATTAAGGGATGAAGGTGAAGCTTACGGTAATAAATTAAAGCAAGCAGGAGTGGATGTGATTTCTACCAGATATAAAGGTGTTACACATGGCTTTATTTCAATGGATAAGATTACGAATAAAGCAGATGAGGCTTTAATTGAAATTTCAAGATATCTAAAAGAGAAATTTAATAGAAAGCAAATTTAAAGCTTTTAAAGCCACTAATAATAAAATAAGTACTAGTGGCTTTATTTTATTATAACTTCTTTTCGTAAGACTCAACCATTTTACATCAGTTTTAATTATGTAACCCGTATAATAGTTAAAAATCATTTTTTCTTAAATTCCTTATTATCTAATATAATGACCTCTGACTTAGCTTCCTTTGCTGCTTTCTTTGTGTGATTTACTAGTTTTACAATGTCCTGGTATGATTGTTTTGATCCCTTTACAAGCAACGGCACTCCTATAAAATCAATTTTTAGCCACCTAGAAAAGAATCCACCAAAGGTCATTGGTAACGGAACAGTTGGTGACGTATTGGAAAATATAATTTTCTCGTTTAATAGATTTTGTTTATGAAGCATAGAAGCTAAATTATATAATCCAGGAATTAAAACCTTTGAACGTCCCCTACCTACAACATAGACTTTATTTTCATCTTCATCACTTCCATAATAAAAAAGTTCTCCACAATTTCCATATACTAACTTATTAAAGTTAGGTAATTTCAATATTTCATCCTTAGTCGGTTCGTGGTTTTCATCCAGCATTTTTAAGTGATAAGCCATTGCTAAAATAGATGAGTGGGTTCCTCCATAACAATTATATATGTATATCATTTAAATCACCTGATTTCCTATATTTTAGTATTTTTTTAATAATTGTAGTATATGCAATAAACATTGATATTAAACATTCTTTGAACACGCTTTCTATAATGAACTTAATCTCTTAATAATTTCATTGATCTATGTGCACTTCCATCAGCATTAACAATATCATCATCTGTAAGGCCTGCCTCAACTGCAATATTATAGGCTTTACCAAAATACCCTACATCCTCTGATTTGTGTGAATCACTTCCTAATGAAAATTTAACACCCATCTTCTTTAAATTTTTTATTGTTTCAATGTCCATATTCCTATGGCTTCTGTTAATTTCCAAAGCAGTATTTCTTTGAGCGGCAACCCTTCCAATTTCGATAATATCTGGATTAACATGCTCTAAAGGATGATTTAATATTGTAATATCATATTTTTTAATAGCATTAATTGCAGCTTCTGTATAGTTCCTAAGTAAAAATGGATTTTGTACTGCTCCAGGATGATAACCCACACAAATTATGTCCAGGTAATCAATTATTTCATCTTTAATATCTATATCACCTTTTTTAGTAACAATATTACATTCTACGCCAAGAAGAATTTTAAAGTCATTCTTCTTCAATAATGAACTTTTATTAAGGTCATCAATTGATTTACGTAGTTTTTCGTATTGATTTAGTTTCATCCCGAAGGTAATATGTTTATAACCATGATCTGTTATGGCAATTTCTTTTAATCCTTTTTTTATTCCAGCTTTAACATTTGATTCAATACTTCCTTTTGCATGTTCTCCAAAAATAATATTAAACAAGGGAATATGTCCCTTTGCAATATTAGTATGAGTATGATAGTCTGCAATAATCTTAAAACTCATTTTATCCCCTCCATGGTTTAATATTTTTTAATTAGCCGCTTCAGTATCAAATTGAAAAGCTTCTTAGATTACCTATGACATGTTTATCATCCAATTTTATTTTGCCCATATTACTGGATAATACTTGCCTGATATTTATATATTTTTTAATAAAGGAGCGGTTTGTCTTATACCTCATTTACTAATTTCAACCCATTAGCGGTAAAAAACAAAGCCCAAAGGTATCCCTCAGGGCTTCATTAACTATCCTTAGAATCTCATTTCACCATATTATCAGTCGTTTATCCTAATACCCATGATGGAACATTGGTCTACGTCTTCGTCGTCTTCGTCTTCTTCTTCTTTCATGTAAATCTCTGATAAATAGTATTCTAGCTAAATCATGAACCGGAACTCTTCTATCTTGACGAAATGTGCCCCTCATATCCTCATCATCGCCATCTTTATAATGTTTTTCGTAATTGTCACTTACTTCTTTACACATATTATCTATCTCATCCTTACTAGGGCAATGCATTGTGCCATACATGGACTCCATTATATCGCAATGTCTTTTTACCATAGGATATATTATGGTATAAATCTTTGGATACATGATTTTTAAATCTTCATCCTCTTCATCATCTTCATCATCATCATCATACATTGGCATCATCATCATGGGCATAATCATCATAGGCATATTCAGCATAGACATATCCTTCATGGGCATATTCATCATGGACATATCCTTCATGGGTACATCCTTCATGGGTATTTCCTTAATGGGCATATCCTTCATAGGCATACTTGCCATAGGCATATTCTGCCCAAGATTTTCACAGTCTTTACAACGGTAGTCGTACATAAGTACCTCCAAAATAATATTCACCATGTATAATATTCTATTTTCGTTGTTTTGTTACAACGGGGGTGGTTTTAATAAAGAATTTAACATAATATTCCTGTTTAATTCTGTTATAATGAAGGCAAAGATATAAAATATTGTGAGTAAATGATTACAATGGAAATTGTAGGTGAAGTTTACAAACTAAAGGGGTGATTAGGATGAGTGTAAAAGAAAGAATTGAACAATTAAGGAATGAGATGAGAGAAAGAGGCATAGATGCCTTCATTGTTCCTAGTTCGGATCCACATCAAAGTGAATATGTAGCAGAGCACTATAGTGCTAGAACTTTTATAACCGGATTTACAGGTTCTGCGGGTACTGCAATTGTAACTTTAAAAGAGGCAGGTTTATGGACAGATGGAAGATATTTCATACAAGCAGAAAATCAACTAATAGATACGGGGGTAACACTATTTAGAATGGGTAACGATGGTGTTCCAACTGTGGAAGAATTTTTGAAAGAAACACTTAAGAAGGGAGCAAAAATTGCTTTTGATGGTAAGGTTATTTCAATAGAGTATTTTAGAGGTCTAAAGAGTGCTCTAGAGAGTAGTGGATTTTCCTATGAAGTTAATGAAGATTTAGTAGATATAATTTGGAAAGATAGACCACAAAAACCTTGTAGCCAGGTAGTTTTGCATGATGTAGTATATGCTGGAGAGTCAAGAGAATCAAAACTTGCAAGAGTAGCTAGTGAAATGGAAACTATGGGAGCAAACTACTATGTTATATCGGGACTTGATGACATAGCATGGTTGTTAAACATTAGAGCGAGAGATGTAAAATGCAATCCACTAACTATAGCTTACACCGTTGTTTCAGAGAAAAAACATTATTTATTTATAGATGATAAGAAAATAAATTCAGAGGTTAGAGCGGAACTCGAAAAGGCTAATGTAGAAATAAAACCTTACGAAAGCATAGGAGAGTTTTTAGGGAAAATCAAAGATGGAGCAATATTACTTGATGCAGCAAGAACTAGTACTTGGATTTATAGTTCCATAAAGATTAAGATTTTAGAGGCTATGGATATTACTACAAGGTTTAAGGGCATAAAGAATGAGATTCAAATTAAAAATGTTAGAAAGGCTATGGTACGCGATGGTGTAGCTATGGTTAAATTTATATCATGGATGAAGAAAACTATAAAATCGCGCAATATTACAGAAATAGAAGCATCAGATAAAATCGAGGAGATAAGAAGTGTAGGAGAAAATTTCTATGATTTAAGCTTTGCATCAATCTCAGCATATAAAGCAAATGCTTCTATGCCCCATTACTGCGCTACGGAGAAAAATCAAGCTACTATAAAGGCGGAGGGGCTTTATCTATTAGACTCTGGTGCTCAATATTTAGATGGAACAACAGATATCACAAGAACATTAGCTGTAGGTCCATTAACAAAGGAAGAAAAAACAGATTATACCTTAGTATTAAGAGGGATGATTAATCTAACATTGCAGAGATTTTTATATGGAACTACGGGCTCAAATTTAGATATTATAGCTAGAATTCCACTTTGGAATGCAGGTATGGATTATAAGCATGGAACAGGACATGGAGTAGGTTTCTTTCTAAATGTTCATGAAGGGCCACACAGAATATCTGCGCTTCCCAATAATATTGTGCTTAAAAAAGGAATGATAGTCTCCAACGAACCAGGAGTTTATAAAGCAGGAAAGCATGGTATAAGAATAGAAAACTTAGTTGTCGCTCAGGAAGATGAAAAGACTGAGTATGGTGGACAATTTATGAAGTTTGAGACTTTAACACTATGCCCTATAGACTTAGAGGCTATAGATGTGTCCTTGTTAACAAATGATGAAAAATTTTGGCTAAATGATTATCATAAAACTGTATTTGAGAAGCTTTCTACTTATTTACAGGGAGAAGAATTAGCATACTTGAAACAAGCAACAATGGCAATATAAATAAAAATAACTATTTAGAAGGAAATAACTCTCAAATGCAGAATAGATATATGAAAGATTATTTTAAGGGGGTCAAATAATGCCAAAATTTGAAATTCCAAAAGATAAGGACGAAATAAAACGACAAATTAAAGCCTTGCAGAGCCTACTACCTATAGATGATAAAAAAAGCGATAGGAAAAGCAAGCAAATACATCAAGATGAAATTAAAGCCCTTAAAAAAGCTTTAAGCGACAAATAAGAGATATTAACTATTACGAATACTTGTAAATGAAAAGAAAAGGATTAAGGCGCAAAATGCTTTAATTCTTTTCTTTTTATTCACGTACCCCTGGGGCGTTTTATGTGAAATGTTTTATAAACTATTAAGAGAATGCAAGTTATGACGAAATATATATAAGCAATAATAATTATATTTATTTATATATTCAAGGGGGAACATTATGACATATTGTAGTAAATGCGGTTCTAGGATTGAGAGTAGTAATGAATTTTGTCCAAATTGTGGCATGAAGGTAAATCAAACATCAAATAAGAACCGCAACAAAGAAAAAATGGAAGGAACATTCGAACATGTTAAATCAGTAACAGATAAAATTAATGCTACTGAAATAATAAACATTTTTAAAAATTCAACACTAAACCCGGTTTCAGGTGGTAAAGAATTTGTAGCTAAAACCCAGAAAACATCAGCGATTGTCATCATGATTATGCTAACATGTCTACAAGGTATACTCGGAATTTGGAGAGTTAATCAGATCGTCAGTAGTGTATCAACAATTTTCACGAATTTTTATAGAAATCTATCTTCATTAGCAGTTT
Organism: Clostridium estertheticum; assembly: GCF_026650985.1. Taxonomy (GTDB): domain Bacteria; phylum Bacillota; class Clostridia; order Clostridiales; family Clostridiaceae; genus Clostridium_AD; species Clostridium_AD estertheticum_C. The sequence continues at coordinate 3,132,650 of NZ_CP086239.1, read as the reverse complement.
TATTTGGTGAAAGTTCGTCATCATATAATATGGATACAAGTACCATAAACTCCATGAACACGGCTATTGATAAATTTAAATATATGAATACTATACCTTATAGTAAAATATTTTTTGGGAATTGTGAATTATATTTAGTAGGATTATTAGTTCTATTTATTTCTATATATCTAGGGATAAGCTTTTTTTCAGAAGTAAAGTGTACAACATTCATGGTATTTAAGGCTGTATTAATTTCAACTTTACCTATTTTGTTTTGTGAAATTATATCAATCATATTTTCATACTTTTCATTGAATTTAGGTATTGTTTTTGTTATTTTAGGTGTGGTTATTTCAATTACAACATTAGTTATTATAAGTAAAGAAACTTTTCAGATAAATGCAAACCTATGCGTTTTAATAATATCAATAGCTAGTGTCATATCTTTAATAGCATTTCTTATAGCATTTTCTTATCATACAGTGGATGTAGTAAAAGCAATAGTATATAGATATGGTAGCTTATTAAATTAATTTGATTAAGAAATTGGGGGACATAAAATGAAATTTTGTACTAAATGTGGTAATGAAGCTAAGGAAGAACAGACCTTTTGTACAGTTTGCGGTAATAATTTAAAAATTGAGTCTACAAACGAAACCAGAACAGTAGATAAAACCAATCTGAGTATAAAAGACGAGCCATTAGATGAATATAATCCAATAAAAGAAGATGATATTAATGAAAAATATACTACAAATAATATTAAGTCAAGCAAAAAATTTAGAATAGCAATAGCTTTAATTTTGATAATAATAATAGTAGTTATTATTCAAGTGGGTAATTCTTTATCTGATCCAAGGAAGATAACAAAAAGATTTCAACAAGATATAGTAACAAACAACACTTCTGATTTAGCAGAAATACTATATTGTAATGATGCTAGGCTTGAAATTAATAGTAATAATATAACACCTTTACTTAATTACTTTAAAAAAGATCCTTCACATTATAATAAAGTTATTGAAAATTTAAATAATGATGCTCTTAGTCCTAAGGATGTTAGTAACCTTAGCGTAACATCAAGTAACACGTTAACATTAGCAAAGGTGGGAAAAAAGTTTTTGATTTTTCCAAATTATAAAATAAGTATTAAGCCATCATTTGTTGATATAACAACTACAGTTAAAGATGTTTCTTTTTCAATTAACAATGTAATAATAGGGAAAAGTGATACTGATAAATCAACTAAAGAATTTGGACCATACATTCCCGGGACCTATTCAATCATAGCTAATTATAAGGGTCCGTATGTTACTTTAAGTAAACCTTATTTAGTAAATACTATGGAATCTAGCGATGGAATAGTGAAATTAAGTGTATTTGAAGATATGAATAACTTGAATATAACCTCTGATTATCCTGATGCAGAAATATTTGTTAATGGAAAAGATACTAAAGTCAAGGTTAACAATGCTGCTAATTTTGGACCTATAGATAGTAATTCAAAGATATATGCTACAACCGTAATAGATGGAAAAAAACTTAAGAGTGAAGAGTATTCAGTGGCTGAGGGAGCAACGGACATTAATATAAGTTTTGAGGAGGCAATTAATAATCGAAATAATGCTCAGGCTCAATTAAATGGAGTTAAGTCTCAATTAAACGATCTTTTAAACAACTATGCGACAGCTCTTACAGATGCTATTAACATGAATAATTTTTCAATCGTAGGGGGTTATTTGACTTATGGGAGTGAACTATATCAACAACTACAAGAAAGTGTACCTAATTCCTATGTGAATGGAAGCTTAGAGAGTGTTGTATTTGCTAAAATTATAGATTTCAAAATTAGTGAGGATACCCAATCTGGAAGTATTACTACTAGTGAAAAATATAATTTTACAACTATGGATAGTGCACCTACTGATAAAATTTTTAGTCATACATATAATTTTCAATATAATAATGATGTCGCTAGTTATCAATTCACAAACAGAAAATAAGTGGGTTATAATTATTATTGCAATAAAAAAATGTAAGTATATTAAATGTTTTAATATTTAGATTTACTTAAATTTTAAAAAAGCAGGTTCAGTAATTCAGGAAAGTTAATACTGACCCTGTTTTTTTATGAACGAAGTGAATTTGCTAAATTATTAAACAGGAAAAAGAGGTATAATAAATGTAAACATGAAAAGTTTCAGACTTAAATTTTTTGACTAGGAGAGGATTGTTGTGAAAAAACTGATTTTAGTAACATCACCACCAGCAAGTGGAAAAACTTATATCGCAAAAAAGCTTGCCGAGGCATTACGCCATGTTGTCTATCTTGATAAAGATACACTCATAAAATTATCAAAACAGATTTTCGTTGTAGCAGGTGAAGAATATAATAGAAGCTCAGATTTTTTTAATGAAAATATACGTGATTATGAATATGAAACAATAGTAGAGATCGCAATGGAAGCTTTGAATTATGATGATATTGTGCTAATTAATGCACCATTTACAAAAGAAATACGAGATTTAAATTATATAAAAAAGTTAAAGGTGGCATTAAAAGATAAGAACGCATCTTTAGTAATTATTTGGGTAGAAACTTCAATCGAAGTAACGAAGCAGAGAATGATTGAGAGAAATTCTGATAGGGATACATGGAAACTTGCGAATTGGAATGAATATGTAACAGGAATTAATTTTGATGTTCCTATTGCGTTGGATGATCCGTGTATAAAAGATGATTTACTAATCTTCAAAAACTCTTCCGATGAAGAATTCGAAGGTTCCTTAACGAAAACAATAGATATACTGGAAGAATCATCGGGTAGAAAATAAATATAGTAACAAAGGAGTATGTTAGTATGGAAAGTAATAGTTTGATAAAAAGCAGATCTACTTTTATAGGAAAGACTTTGTGCCTAATGGCAGTTGGATTACTAATAACATTTATAGTTGGTCTGTTTACGAGTAACTATATAATGAATGTATCTACAACAGTAATTTACGGGGCTATGATTCTTGAACTAGTCATGGTTATAACATTAGTTAAGAGAGTTGCTAAAATGTCTACAGCATCTGCAATATTTTGGTTTTTAGTTTATTCAGCTTTAAATGGTGTAACATTGAGTATAGTTTTTTTAACTGTAAACCAAGGTCAATTAATTACTGTGTTTGCTTTAACTTCATTAATGTTTTTAAGTAGTGGCATGGTAGGGATAACAACAAAAAAAGACTTAAGTGCAATAGGCCAATTTGCCATGATGTTTGTGATAGGTTTAATTTTACTTACTATTATGCAGATGTTTTTCGTTTCTTCCACATTCGATTTAGGCGTATGTCTCTTAGGTATAATAGTATTTGGGGCATTAACAGCATATGACATGCAGAAAATAAAGCGTATGCAAGCACAAAGTAATGATATGCATGGGGTTGTGCTTGCGGCATTAACTTTATATTTAGACTTTATAAATATATTTTTGTTTGTACTTAGGTTATTTAGTAGGAGATAATAATTAAAAGAAGGGGAGAGTTAAATTGAAAAAAGTTGCAGTTTTTTTAGCAGAAGGATTTGAAGAGGGTGAAGCATTATTTGTAGTTGATGTTTTAAGAAGGGCAGGATTTCAGTGTAATTTGATAAGTATCAATGAAGAAATGGTAAAAGGTTCTCATGGTATTGTGGTACTAGCGGATAAAATTATAAGTGATGAAATAAAAGAATACGATATGATTGTTTTACCTGGTGGATTACCTGGTGCAAAGAATTTAAGAGATGATGAAAGGGTTATTGAATTAGTAAAATATTTTGATAAAGTACCGGAAAAGTTTGTTGCAGCTATTTGCGCAGCACCGATGATTCTAGAAAAGGCAGGAATTATCAAGGGACGCACAGTAACATCATATCCTGGAGAGGAATATACTACATTGCTTAAAGATGCAAATTATGTTGAAGATATTGTTGTGGTAGATGATCACTTAATCACTAGCAGAGGACCAGCTTCTGTCCTACCATTTGCTTATACATTAGTAGATGTTTTAGGTGGTAATAGTAGTTTATTAAAACAAGAAATGCTTTATAATATGGTAAGAGAAAGTCAATTCGAGTAGATTAAATATACTTAAATTTAATAAAGTTTTTTTGTATTTATTGCCCTTTTGATGAAAATGCAATTCATTAAAAGGGTTTTTATATAATCGCAAGATGGGTTATATACTGAATAGTAACAATGTTGATTTCGGAATTGCAAGGTGGCATGGAGTAAAATGTAAGGTGAATCGATGGTAGAATATTTTTCAAAACACTATACTGACTATATCAATAAGAAAGAGGTGACCGATATGCCAGTATTAAAAGTAGAAAATTTGAAAAAGACTTATTCATCAAAGAATGGTGGAAACAGATCAAAAGCATTAAATGGCATTAGTTTTGAAGTAGAAAAAGGAGAATTTGTTGGAATCATGGGACCTTCAGGATCAGGAAAATCAACACTGCTAAATGTGATAGCAACAATTGATGAAGCAACTTCAGGAAGCGTGATAATTGGAAAACAGAATATTAACATGATGAATAGTGAAGAACTAGCAATTTTTCGAAGAGAAAAGCTAGGATTTATTTTTCAGGATTATAATTTGCTAGATACCATGACTCTTCGTGAGAATATAGCATTACCACTTGTACTTGCAAAAGAAAATCCAAAAATCATTGCTCAAAGAGTAGAAGTGATAGCAAGTGCATTAGGCATTGAAGAACTATTAGGAAAATATCCCTATGAGGTATCGGGAGGTCAGCGTCAGAGAGCGTCTGCAGCAAGAGCAATGATTAGTAATCCAGAATTGATATTAGCAGATGAACCAACAGGAGCATTAGATTCCAAATCATCTACAGAACTACTTCAATGTTTGACTGACATGAATGAGAGAAATGCAGTAACAATTCTTTTAGTTACACATGATGCGTTTACGGCAAGTTATTGTAAACGAATTTTATTTATAAAGGATGGAACTATTTTTACCGAAATAGATCGTGGTGGAAGCCGAAAAGAATTTTTTGATCAGATATTAAAAGTGCTTGCAATACTAGGAGGTGACAATCGTGAACTTCTTTAGTATGGCAGTTAAAAATATTCAAAGAAAATTAGATACTTATCTTACGTATTTTTTGAGTGCCGCTTTTGCTGTAACTATTTTCTTTATCTTTTGTTCCATTTATTATAATCCGGAATTTGCTGATTTTCATACGGGAGTAAGTAAAATAGGAATTATATTTAAAATTTCATCAGTAGTTGTTCTCTTATTTTCTGGTGTGTTTGTTTATTATGCAAATTCACTGTTTATCAAGTCTAGAAAAAAGGAAATTGCCATATATTCCTTGTTAGGTATGCGGAAAAAAGAAATTGGGCAGCTTTTGTTTTTAGAAACCTTACTAGTTGGAGTAGGTTCTATTATAAGTGGAATTTTACTAGGAAGTCTTTTTACAAGATTTTTTTCTATGATACTAAAAAAACTAATGCTAGGTGGAGCACCTGGAAATGATATTGCCTTTCATCTTACCTGGCAGCCAGTTGTTGTTAGTATTGTTGTTTTTTTGATACTCTTTATTTTAAATGCACTATACTCACTTAAAACCGTTTTTGGGAGTAAATTAATAGATTTGTTATCAGCAGAAAAGGAAGGAGAAACAGCACCTAAGTTTTCGGTTGTATTATCTGTATTATCAATATTAATGATTTTTGTTTCCTATTTGGTTTTTCTTAATTTTAATGGTGACGATGGAGCAATGAAATTAATTGGTCCAGCTATTTTTGCCTGTGTATTACTTGCAACTGGAACCTATCTATTATTTCAAAATATAGTAATATGGTTACTGTCAAAATGTAAAAAGAATATAAGGTTCTATTATAAAACAGGAAATTTCATTAGCACATCGCAGAATGTATATCGAATAAAAGCAAATTCAAATATTTTTTGTGTAATAGCTCTGTTAAGTGCATTTACTGTTACAGTTATGAGTGCAGCAATTTCGTTTTATTTAACATTGGGAAATTCTATGCCAATTTATGCACCATATTCATATTTATGTGAAAATCTAAATGAGGTGGCAACAAAGCAGGTACTGCAAACTGTTTCAGAAGATGATACGGTAAAATTACATGCAGTAACCGATCTGAATGTTCTTTCAACATCTGCATCACTAGAAGGTTATAAAGTAGATACCAATAATGCTTATGAGAAAACAACAACGCAGGTAGGGGAAGATCTTACAATCGATATTATTAAGTTCAGTGATTATAAAAAGGTGGTAGAAGATACAGAAGCAATAGAATCAAAAGGAAATAAAGGAGCCCTTTTTGTATCTGAATTAACTAAAGGTGAATGTCTTTTCTTAGATGGAAACTATGGACATGATTATAGTGAGCATATAACAGGTAACAATATTCAGGTCAAGACAGATGGTGGTATTACCGCTTTTAAAATTGTAGATGTATCTTTATTTAAATATATTGGAGCAGCACATGCGAGAACAACACTGGTTCTTGAGGATTCTGATTATGAGCGGTACTTTGCATTAAAGGATTCATATAAAATTTGCCATTATATTGGACTAAAGTTTGATAACCCGTTGGAAGTAAGTACTCTCTTTGATAAATTGAATACCATTGTAGCTACTAAAAATCACGATAAGTCTTATTTAGAATATCATCAGATACTTTTCAATATGTATGGTGCATATATCTTTATCGGTATGTTTTTGGGCATTTTGTTTTTGATGGCTGCAGGAAGTATTATATTTTACAAACAGCTTATGGAAGCACGAGATGATATGGGAAGATATGAGATTTTGAGAAAAATTGGAATGACAGAAAAAGAGATGTTAAAATCTGTACGAAGACAGATTGCAATTGTTTTTTTACTTCCATTTATGGTGGCTATGATGCATACAGTAGTTATATTAAAGACATATCAGAATATGGTGTATACATTAACCACAGATTCACCTATACTTGTATATGCACTTTTGGTTGTAGCAATATATTTTATAATATATGGTCTGTTTTACTTATTTTCAGTAAAAGGGTATATGAAAACGGTATGGAATAAGAGCACTGTTTCGTAATGGGGGAATGATGGATGTATAAAATCATGGTAGTGGAGGATGATTCTAATATTAGTAAAATAATATGTGAAAATCTTGAAAAACAAGGATTTCAGTGTCTTAGAATTGTTCAATTTGAAAATATAGTAGAAGAATTCATAAAGTTTAAACCGGAACTTATTCTGATGGATATTAATTTGCCAGGAAATGATGGGTTTTATTGGTGTGAGAAAATAAGGGCGCTTTCAAAAGCACCCCTTATTTTTATATCTGCCAGAAATTCAGATATGGATATTGTTGTAGCAACTAATATGGGTGGAGATGATTATCTTGTGAAACCATTTTCATTAGAAGTATTATTGGCTAAGGTCAAAGGAATGCTTAGAAGAACATATTCTTATAATGAAGGTGATACCAATATTCTGTCATTTGGAGAATTGATTTTTAATGCTGATAATGGAATGATTGCGTGTAAAGAGAAGATAGAGGAACTTACTCATAATGAAATGGGAATTCTTAAAATACTACTTAGAAATCAGGGGAAAATAGTAAGCAGAGAGAGAATCATGCGAACACTATGGAAGGACGAGAGATTTATTGATGACAATACATTAACGGTGAATATTACAAGACTTCGCAAGAAATTAAGTGCTATAGGATATGAAAATATAATAAAGACAATCCGAAATGAGGGATACATCATATGAAAGTCATAGATTATATAAAAGAAAAAAAGGAACTTTTTATTTTAGGTATCCTATTTGCTATATTTCCAGGAATGATAATGGGACTTTCAGAAGAGAGCGCATTTTTATCAACGAATGGTCTCTATTGTATTGTAGTAATGATATTTATTTTTGTTATATACATAATTGTGGATTATTTAAGGTTAAATAGATATTGCAAACGACTTTCGCAGTTGAGTGGTAATGATGGTTTAGATTTTATTGTTTCATTACCAAATCCAACATCCTATGAACAAAAATTGTATACCAAGCTGATGATACAGTTAAAAAGAAATGCTGAAAAGATGATGGAAGCATTTGAAGACAACAAGCTGGAAGATATTGAATTTATCGAAACCTGGGTTCATGAGATTAAGACGCCAATTGCTGCAACTAAATTGATCATTGAGAATAGCCTAGATAATCCAACAGAAAAGGTATTGTATATTATTTCAGATGAAATTATAAAAATTGAAGATATGGTCCAGAAAACAATTTGTTATAGTCAGTTGAATGATTTTTCAAGAGATTGCCAGATTAGTAATGTGAATTTACAGAAGGTTGTAAATAAGTGCTTACAAAATGAATATTCGAATATCAATAATAAGTATCTTGAACTGGATATTAGAACTCTGGATTTTGAAGTGAATAGTGATGAAAAATGGCTTTATTTTATTATAAAACAGATTTTAGATAATGCAGTGAAATACTCTAAGGAAAAAGGAATTATTCAGATTTATGGAATAAACGATTTACACAACCAAAAATTGCTTATTGAAGATTCGGGTATTGGTATTCGAGAAGAAGATATCAGACGTATTTTTCAAAAAGGATACACTGGGTTAAACGGACGAAAAAAAACAGTATCTACAGGAGTGGGTCTATATTTGAGTTATAAACTGGCAAGAAAGTTAGGACATGATATTCATGTCTCATCGGTTCTAAAACAAGGGACAAAGGTGGAACTTATATTACAAGAATAGCAGAAATGTGTATATATTGAAAAGTATATTTTAAATATATTTGGGTAGAAACTTCAATAGAAGTAACACAGCAGAGAATGATTGAGAGAAGTTCTGATAGGTATACATGGAAACTTGTGCATTAGAATGAATATATTGCAGGAATGTATGTTGAAGATATGATTGAACTTAACACTAAAAAGTGTTATGCTATCTATGGTAAACTAAGTAGAATATCTCTACTAGATAAAATTCAAGTATAAAATTACAATTGAGAAGAAAATACATTGAAGAGCTTATTTAATAGGCTCTTTTTTAGTGATAAAGAGAGGTAATAATATGATAAAAGTTGATAACTTGTCCTACTCATTTCCACAAAAGGATCTATATAAGAACATTTCATTTACATTAGAAGATGGTCAACATTGTGCTTTTATAGGAACAAACGGTTGCGGAAAAAGTACACTTATAGATATAATTATGGATCCAGAAAAATATATGTTCGATGGAAAGCTCGAGATGGACCCAGATTGTAGAATAGGGTATGTAAGTCAATTCTCACAACTTGGCGAAACAAAAGAAATTACAGTTTTCGAATATATTGGAGAAAAATTTATTAAACTGCAAAATGAAATAACATCTATTTGCAGCGAAATGGAAACATCTTCAGATATTGAACCTTTACTAGAAAAGTATCAACAAACTTTAGATGCATTTGGTGCAATTAATGGGGATGATTTCGAAAACAATATTAATAAAAACCTAAATCTTGCAAACTTAATGAAGTATAAAGATTTAATGATATCTGAACTTAGTGGTGGGGAATTTAAGCTTATTCAAGTAATTAAGGAAATGCTAAATAGTCCAGAATTAATGATTATGGATGAACCTGATGTGTTTTTAGACTTTGGAAATCTTAATTCCCTTAAAGATTTAATTAATTCACACAAAGGAACAATGTTAATTATTACGCACAACAGATATCTATTGAATCATTGTTTTAACAAAATTCTGCATCTTGAAAATATGGAGCTCCAAGAGTTTGATGGAAGCTATATTGAGTATAACTTCTCTTTACTCCAAACGAAAATTGAACTGCAAGAACTAGCTACTTCTGATGAGGAAGAATTTTGGAGAAACGAGATGTTGATAAAAAAACTAAGATATCTCGCAACTGAGCATACTGAAGCTGCTAGAGGAAAATCTCTAAATGCTAGAGTTAAAATCCAAGAAAGATTAGAAAAACGTAGAATTAAAGCGCCATTTGTAGATATTAAAGAGCCAAATATCAGTTTTGTTACAGATAATGAAATGGAAGAAACCATTGCTTTAAAAGTTAATGATTACACTGTTAGCTTTGATGATATGCTTCTAGAAAATGTTAACTTTGAGATTAAATCTACTGATAAAGTAGCTCTTGTTGGATTAAATGGCACCGGTAAAACGACTTTAGTTCAAGAAATCTTTAAAAATAATAATGATTCTATTGAGATAAACGAGCAGGTTGAAGTGGCTTATTTATCTCAACTTCAAGGCAAAACATTAAATGAGTCTAATACTATACTTGAAGAATTCTTTGATGTTGGTTTCAAAACTTATGAAGAGATTAAGTCATATATTTCTGGTTATGGTTTTGAAGAAGAAATCATTAATCAAAAGATAGGGTCTTTATCTGGCGGAGAAAAAAATATGCTTCAACTGGCTAAAATTTCTGCTAGTAATGCAAATTTGTTGATTCTTGATGAACCGACAAGTCATTTAGACACCTATTCACAAATAGCACTAGAAAAAGCCATAGAAGATTATAAAGGTGCGATTTTAATGATTTCTCATGATTTTTATACTATAGTAAATTGTATGGATTTTGTTTTAATCATTGAAGATAAGACAATTAGAAAAATGAGTATGCGAAAGTTTAGAAAGATGATTTATGCTAGTTATTTTGACAAAGACTATTTAGAAATTGAACAAAAGAAAAAATTAGTTGAAACAAAAATAGCATTGGCTTTAAAAGCGACTGATATTGAGCTTGCAAAAGTTTTATCTGAGGAGTTAGAAGGGCTGATTAAGTTACTAGGGTAGAAATTAATATTGTAGCTCCGCAGGAGATGATTTAATGAAATTTATGACCGTATTGGAAAAATCCAGTACGGTCTATTTATGTTATATGGAAACTATGATTATGGTTGGAGAGTCGTAAAACAAATGTCTTTTTTAAAAAAATAAATTAAGTGATGAAAGAAAAAATAAAGATAACAAACTAGTTGATATGTATACTGTTGACGTATCAACTAGTTTGAGATATAATATATTTAAAGGAAGGTGTATTTATGAATTATGATTTACATAGAACAGTTGGTTTTTTTATTAATAGAACTCATGCAATGATGAAAAATAATTTGAAAAAATTATTTAAGCAACATGATATAACTCATGAACAGTGGATTATATTAAGTTGTTTAAAGGATAATGACGGATGTATTCAAAAGGAATTAGCTGAAAAAATTGATAAAGATAAAGCAGCTATAACAAGATTGGTAGATGCATTAGAAAAAAGGAAACTAATCAAACGTGAGTGTAATGCTAATGATAGAAGAGTATTTTTAGTATACCTTACTGAAGAAGGTCGAAACATACAAGAAAAACTAGCTCCATTATCGGAAGTATCTTCTAATCAGGCATTAAAAGGATTAAGTGAAGAAGAAACTAAGCAGCTAAAATTGTTATTAATTAAAATATTATCAAATTTACATGAGGGAGAGGGTAAAAATGGAGATAGATAAATCACAACATAAAAAGATTTTAATAACTGTTGGAGTAGCTACATTTATGTCGGCTTTAGACGCTAGTATTATAAATGTCGCACTTCCACAGATACAAACTTATTTTAATCAACCAATGGCTACAATCGAATGGATTGTATTGTCCTATTTACTAGTAATAAGCAGTCTTTTATTAACTTACGGAAAACTTGGAGATATGTATGGCCATAAAAAAATGCAGCTTTTAGGTTTTGTGATTTTTACGGTTTCTTCATTTATATGTGGTATTTCACCAAATATAGTTACTTTGATTATTGCACGTGGGGTTCAGGCTATAGGTGCTGGTATGCTTATGTCTATGGGACCAGCTATTATTACTGATGTTACTTGCGTAAAAGATAGAGGTAAAGCACTTGGAATTAATGCTGTAGCTATATCTATTGCATTGACTTCAGGACCTATACTCGGAGGGATTTTAACTTCCGTTTTAGGTTGGCAAAGTATATTTTTCGTAAATGTTCCTATAGGAATAATTGGATATATAATGTGTAATAAATTTATACCTGATATGTCAAAAAAATCTAATGAGAAATTCGACATATTAGGAGCCGTTTTAGTATTTCTAGCATTGGTATCGCTATTAATACCATTAAGCATTGGTAATGAAGTAGGTTGGACTAATTCTCTTGTAATTTTTTTGATATTATTTTCTATTATATTATTTGCAATGTTTATAGTTACAGAGATGAAATCTAAGAATCCAATGTTAGTATTAAGTTTATTTAGAAACAGGGAGTTTACACTTTCTAATATTGCATTACTTGTAAGTTTTGCAGCACAGTTTTTTATCAATATTCTAATGCCATTTTATTTTCAGCAATTGAGATCTATGTCTCCAGCAAAGACTGGTTTTATGTTAATTCCAATACCACTTGCATCTTTAATTGTGACACCGATAAGTGGTATTTTGTGTGATAAAATTGATTCTAAAAAATTGTGTTTTATAGGTATGTCAATTTCTACTGTAGGAATAGTTTTATTAAGTTTTTTTAATTATAATTCTTCTACAATGCAAATTGTAATTTGCTTTTTAATTATAGGTGCGGGTTTCGGTTTATTCCAAACGCCTAATACCTATACAATAATGAATAGTGTGTCAAAAAAAATGAGTGGTACGGCATCAAGTGTGCAGGCAACAATGAGAAACATTGGAATGGTGCTCGGTGTAGCCGCTGTTAACTCTATATTTATATCACAACAAAATCACTTTAATATAACACTTAAATTGCAAGGATTAACTGGTAATGCACTTAGTGTTCAGTCGTTTACTGGAGCGTTCCACGTTACCTATATAATTGCGACTATAATTGCGGCGGCTTCAGCTATAGTTTCACTAAGAAGCTGTTATGAAAAAAAGAAAGAAAAAATTGAAAAGGTAGCTTAATATAAAACAGAGAATAAATGAAAAAAAGAAAGTAATAAAAACTCGATTCTTACATATTTAAAGAATCGAGTTTTTATTATGTGAAATATTAGAAGCTTTTTATTTAAACTGAAAGTTATCATAATGAAAATCTATAATATTCAATTGGCTTTTTTTTAACTGTTTCTTTAAGATTTCTCTCATAGGTTTAGGTCCACAAAAATACACATCCACTGGATCTGTCTTATTAACATATTTAATTATTTTTTCACCAGATAAAAAGCCTTCTTCTTTTGAATTTAATAAATGCACTCTTAAATTATTTCTCTTAGGCAACTTCATTATCTCTTCTATATAAGCACCTTCCTCTTTATTATTGAAAGCGTAAAAGAAATCAATAGAGTAATCCTCTGGTATATCAGATTGATAAAAGCTCCTAAAAGGAGTTATTCCAATTCCACCAGCAATCCATATTTGTTTCTTACTACCTGTTATATAATTAAATTTTCCATGAGGTCCCGATACTAAAAACTCATGGCCTACTTTAAGGGTATCCAGCAATTTATCAAAAATATTTTGAGATATCTATTATCAATTGATAATAAAATCTATTTTGTTTCATTTTTTTCTAGACTTACAGCGACTGATAAACATGTCTAAAAATACGTCAAAATTTACTGAGATAGTACTGATTGTACCATTAGCAATTATAGTATACTGATCATTGATATACTCTAGATTTAGAGTTATAGTTATAGTGTTAATTAAAATAATATTAAAAAAGGGAGAGGATTATTAATGACAAACAAAAAACTAACACCAGAGGAAATATCAAAAACAGAAAATGATAAACTTGAAAAAGCAAAAAAAGACGCGAATTATGTACCAGCGCCATCCGATTCAGAGTTTGATATTTGTGGACCTTTACATTGTGATAAAGAACTATAAACCATATTAGCAATCTCCCTACCTTAAAGTTAATTAAGGTAGGGAGATTGCTTTTTCTTATATCATATTCAACATAAGTCATTATGTTGGTTGTTTATCATGTCGATTTGAATGTTACATTCGTATCCAGAACTAACTCCAGGAGTTGCAGCAGGAAGATCTATGACATTTGGTCGCCATGTAGGTAAATATCTAGCAGATTTATAGTCATATTTATTAAAAATTTTTCAAGAAGGGGTCTCGTCAACATTTCTCTGAATTACACCAACAACAAATATTGACGAGTTATCTTATTATATATTAAGCTTCTTAAATTGCATTTCTCAAACGGTACAGTGATATCAAAAGAATATTCACCGTAAAACCAATAAATGTAAAAACAATTATTAACTTAATTTAATATAATCCACTTCTTTAAAGCTGTTTATCACTAAATCTGCCATGGAAATGTCTTGACTTCCTGCAGCACCGCTATTAATTCCTACACACTTCATACCTGCTTTTTTAGCAGCACGAACCCCGTTATGAGAATCCTCAATAACTATACAATTTTCCGGGCTTACACCAAGCTTCTCTGAAGCAAAAAGAAATATATCTGGTTCAGGCTTACTTCTCTGTACATAGTCACCGGTAACAAAAACTTCAAAGTATTCTTCTATTTGAAATTTACTTGCAATAGCCATAATTACATTTAGTGGAGAGGATGACGCAATGGCTAGCTTTATTCCATTCTCATGAAAGTCTTTAATTAGCTCTTTCACCCCATCAATAAGAGTTATTTCGCATTCATCTGAATTAAGGTATTTAAAATACTTACTTCGATCATATTCAATTAACTCATCAAGTGTTTGATTAAGCTTATATTTATTTTTTAGAGCTTCCCACATATAGTGAGAAGTTGCGCCTACAAAAGAGTGATGCTCATCGTTTGTAACCTCTATGCCTAATTTTTTATAAGTCTCATTTTCCAGCCTCATATGTGCTGGTTCACTATCAATAATTACTCCATCCATATCAAATATAACAGCTTTTAGCATAAAATCACCCTGGTTTTTATCCAAACTTATCATCTCCCTATAACTATAGCATTTGAAATAATATATATTCTATACTAGCAAAATATATTACTCACACTTTTATTTCACTCATTTCTTTTTTTTATAAATCTATAGGGTTTGCATACCACAGTGTTCCACATCAAATGATAGATATTTTATTTAGATAATTCGCTCGTTCTAGGAGTGAATATGTTTACATTTTTTTAGATGATTTTATTTGTAAATATTTCTTAGATTAACCCGATATTATAATATAGTGTATTTTATTAAACTATAAAAAAAACAAAAGAAAATATTTTAAGGAGGAAACTTTGTTGAAAAAGAAAATTAGCACTAAAATAGTTATTGCTATAGTGAGTTGTTCAATTTTAGTATCAACGCTTGTGGGAATTGCAAGTATTGTTAAATCTACAAGTATAATTAAGAAGGAAGCCACAGAGAACTTATTAAATATAGCTTCTAGTAGAGGAAATGAATACACAGTACATACTACGAAGGTGGAAAACACTGTAAAGGAATTATCTGGACTAGTAATAGGCACAATAGACGTATCTAAGGTTAAAGACAAAAATTATATGAATGCGTATGAAAACCAGTTAAGTCCTTTAATAAATAATTTAGGTGTTAGTAATACTGGAATTGTAGGGTTATATATGAATTTTGATCCTAAATTCACAGATGGAAGTAAGGCTTACGATGTGGCTTATTACTATGATGAACAAAAGAAAGAGGGTAATGTTAACAACAATTCATATTTATTAAAGGATTATAAGGAAAGTAATAAAAATTTAAATTGGTATTATAGCGCAACTAAAGCTAAACAAGGGGTATGGTCAAAACCTTATATAGACCCAGCCAGTAATAACGTAAACATGATATCATATACATTACCTGTATATGATAATAATAAATTAGTTGGAGTTGCAGGTATGGATATTTCCTTTGAAAGTTTGAAAAAGATAATTTTAAATACAAAGATATGTGATACAGGTTCTGCATTTTTGCTAGATAAAGATTACAGTTTTGTAGTTGATACGGACCAAAAATCAACGGATAAATTAGACACTTTAGAAGATGGAAAATATAAATTTATAACCGATGAATTAAGTAATAAAAAATCTATGGTGCTCGAGACAAACTTTGAGGGGCATAAGCAGATGATGAGTTATTATACGTTGAATAATAGTCAGATTATGGGAGTAAAAGTGCCGAGTTCAGAAGTGTTCAAAACTTTAAATGATTCAATATATATTATTCTTTTAATTATCACTATAGGAATTATACTTTCATTAATTATTGCATTAATTATTGGCAGAAGAATATCTAGACCAATAGAAGTTGCAACAGGTTTTATTGGTAGATTAGCTGAGCTGGATTTAACTTATAATGACAATAATCAAATGATGTCAAGCAAGGATGAAATAGGTATTATGGGAAACAGTTTAATAAAATTAAGGGAAGAATTAATAAAAGTTGTTGGAGAATTAATAAAGGATTCCGCTGAGGTATTAGCATCTTCAAATGATATTTCTGCTACAACAAAAAAAATATCATCAAAAATGGAGCTTATCAATGAATCGGTAAAGCAAGTATCTTTAGGTGCAGAACAGTTAAGTGCCACTACGCAGGAAGTAAATGCAACCACAGAAAGTATAGCACAGAATGTGGCTAATGTTACTGGACGTGCAAATGAGGGAACTGAGATTTCAAATAATATAGAAGTAAAAGCTAAGCAAGTTAGAATAACTGCCGAAAATAGCTCTAGTACCACAAATAAATTATATTTAGAGAAGCAAGAAAACATATTAAAAGCAATTAAAGATGGTAGTGTTGTTAGTGAAGTTAAGATAATGGCTACGGAAATAGGGGATATTGCAAGTCAAACAAATCTTCTTGCACTTAATGCAGCTATTGAAGCAGCAAGAGCAGGAGAACAAGGTAAGGGCTTTGCCGTAGTTGCTGACGAAGTTAGAAAATTAGCTGAGGCGTCAGAGGCTACAGTTAAAAAGATTCAGGAGGTAACTGAAAAAGTTGAAAATGCATTCCAAAATCTTACCAGCAACGCTCAGGATGTATTATGCTTTATTGATACTAAGGTTAAACCTGATTATGATCTATTTGTAGATACAAGTAAGCAATACGGCTCAGATGCCGTAAAAACCAATATGATATCTGCGGATATTGGAGCTTCAATGAATATAGTAAATGAAACTATATCAGAGATTAGAGATGCAATTGAAAATATATCGGCTACAGCTGAGGAATCGGTTGCTAGCTCCGAGGAAATATCAGCAACCGTTAATGAATCTGTTATGGCAGTCCAAAAAATATCAAAATCTTCTCAAAATCAAGCCATATTAGCAGATAAGCTAAATAATATAGTTCAAAAATTTAAGCTATGAAATAAATATTAAAAACCTGCCTAGAAATAAGTGTTATTGGGTATCTTAATAACTATAAGATCCTAACATAAAAGGCTGTACTCATTAGGAGTACAGCCTTTTATGTATTAGGGTTGTTCAATAATTAAAGTCAAGTCATATATCAAAGGGGGCTCCTTTAATATAATTATTATATCAATTGAATGTTAATATTTTATACCAAAATAAATAACAAATTGTAAATACTTTGTATTTAAATAAACACTAAAGGTTCGTACATTATTTTTTTCATTAGGCAATTTTCTCAAACATTAACATCTAATGCAATAAAGTTTGTCTGGATTAATGGGAAAAAATATGAATATGACATTACGAGAGGTTGTTTTATGATAAATAATTATTTTATTATCTTATTTATCTATTAAAAATACAAGAATTTGGTATCTCATCCCAACATTTATTACAGGAAATACATTTAGGCTTATAATCCTTGTTATCACTCCATTTATTAATTAAATCTGGCTCACAAAGTAAAGTTCTAGATAATGAGAAATATTGAATTTGGGTAGTATTTAAAATTTCATTCATTAAATCCATATTTCTATTTCCTCCAACTAGAATTACCTTGGCGTTTACAACACTTGCAATATTCATTACAGCTTCTTTAAAATATGATTGCTTATCTACAGTATTAATTCCTTTTAAAAATGGAACTTTACCTTCTCCAGAAGATAGGTTAACTGCACTAGGTTCAATCATATCTATTCCTAGTTTATCAATTCTTTTAAAAACTTCTATAGATTCCTCTTTGCTAAGGCCTTGATTTTTATCCATAAAGTCATCAAAATTAATTTTTATCATAATTGGATAATCTTTGCCAACCCTTCTTCTTATTTCCTCTATTACTTCATAAATTATTCTTGCTCTGTTATGTATATCTCCACCATATTCATCGGTTCTTCTATTATAATAAGGTGTTAAAAATTGGCTTAATAAATATCCATGGGCTGCATGAATTTCTACGGCATCAAAGCCAGCTTTTTTTACTCTCACCGCCGCATCACCAAATTTTGCAACAATCATTTTTATATCCGCTTTTGTAGCTTCCTTTGGTGTAATTCCACTTACTATATTTTTTATAGCTGAAGGTCCGTATATGTTCATTTCACTGGCATTTGGATGCTCAGTTTGAGACCCTCCATATACTATTTGCATTGCAATCTTAGTTTCATATTTATGTACTTTATCTACTAAAATCTTATATTCTTCAATAAAAGAATCATCATAAATTCCAGACATGCCAGGGTTAGGTTTCTCATCCTTTGATATAAATGCATACCCGGTTAGTATTAATCCAACCCCGCCCTTTGCTAAATACTCATATCGCTGAATAAATGCGTTATTTATATGACCATCATCTTCCGCCATCTCATCCCAAGTAGCAGCTCTAATAAATCTGTTTTTAACCTCTATATTATTAATGGTCGTTTTCTCAAATAAATTTTTCATATTAATCCTCCTTATTTACTACATTAAACTGTATTATAGGTTCTTAATAATTATTTTACTTTGCAAAGCATCTTCACATGTATTATATAATTAGTAGGACATTAATGATAGTATGCACTTTAATGTAAGGTACTATCTAAAAGGAGACTAATGCTATGGAGTTATATTCTTATAAGTCACGTGCATTCAACTCAATTCTCAATATATGTTATGATTTGAAATACAGTGGATGCATAAGTTGTTTTGCTTGCAAAAAAGATGGTGAGTATGGAAATTGTGCAATAAAAGATGATTTTGCATATAGTAGTTATTCAAGCTTAACTGATTTTTTTGTAATTAGAGGATTTTACACTATTGTGTAGAATTATAACTAAAAGGAAGTGATGGTTATGTCAAAACTTAAACCTGGCAATCTTGCTTCTACTGGTGGAACATATCATTTTATAAAATATTATCATATTTTACATATTACAGGGGGATGTCAATGGAAAATATATTTAAACACATACCAGGTTTTAGAACAAATACAAAATGGAAGAAGATAGTTGCATCAATATATTATTTGTCTTGTATAATCTCGTTATTTTCTGGAATTAGTGCATTTCTAATAATAACATCTTTACCATTTATATTATTCGGACTTGTAGATTTAATAAAATATAGAAACAAAGCAGTAATACTAACACTTATAGGAAGTATATTAATATTTAGTATTGGAATGAAACTAGATAATACATATCCTACAAGCACAAGTACAAATACAACCGTAGCTGCATCAAAAAAAGCTGCGGTCGACAAAATATTACCAGTCAAACATGTAAAAACTGCAACAGAGATAACCGCAGATGCAAAAGCTAAAAAAATATCAGATGCTAGGATTGCTTCTATTGCTAAGGCTAAACAGGCTGCAAAGATTGCACAAGACAACAAAATTGTTGCTGACGCTAGAATTGCGGCTAATGTTAAAGCTAAGCAGGTGGCTCAAGAAAATAAAATTGCGGCTGACGCTAAGAGTGCAGAAACTGCTAAAGCTGCACAAGTACAACAAGTTGCACAGTCACAATCTAATACAGCTACTCAACAATCAGCAAGTGAAAATAACAGTCAAATGGTTTATATAACTAAAACCGGGAAAAAATATCATAGTGCAGGATGTAGATACTTACGTAGAAGTGAGATCTCTATTAAAAAATCCGAAGCAATAAATGAAGGTTATACCGCATGTAGTGTATGTAATCCATAGAAAAGCTGAACTCTTTAGCAAGGCTACAGTGTTAGTTGCTAAACATAATAGGTTAAATTAATTATATAATTGAAAATAAATATTGTAAATTAAAAGTAAGCTCTGGGATAATCTCAGAGTTTTATTATTTAGCTTATTTTTACCAATAGTGCCACTCGCTTGGGTAATTCCTTTAGCTACTTGGAAAATGAAAACATCATTTGGTCCACCACTTAGAGTGACATCAGAATTTATTGAAACACCGATTCCCCACTTGTAAACCCCTGGTGTAAGTGTCTGTCCACTAATGTCTCCAGTATACAGTTCGTTATAATTTGAAGCTCTTCCAGCAGCATCAGTGTACGCTGTTTCCAGGTCACTAACAGCTGTAGTAAGATTATTTGAAGTTGGAGAGGCATAACATATTTGACTAAATGTCTTGAGGTATTTTTAGAAATTTAAAAGGATTTTAGTTCGATTTATAAATCAATGTAAATATAAAAATAGGTTGGTTCACTATCAATAATTACTCAATCCATGTTAAATATAACTATTTTTGTCATAAAATCACACAGGTTTTTATCCAAACCTGTTCATTTAACATTTTTTCTATAATGATATTAAGTGAAAAGTCTGATATGATAGGTACATGTGTTAATGATTTAATGGACAAATTCAAGGCTAAAACATTAAAAAATAACTTAAAATAATGATTGATAGGAGAAAACATGAAGATATTTCAAAAGCTTAAGAAGTTAAAGAAGATTAAAAAGTTACCTACAGTAGAGAAAACAGATTCTGTTAATGATGATGTTGTAAATAATGATTCTGAGAATACTAAACCTTTTAAACTAGATCGACAAATACTATTAGAGTGTATGGGAAAAAAGAATGAAAAATAATAGATATTCAGCATAATGAACGTCGTTAATAGAAGAAGGGTTCCAATGATTGTTCTGCTAATTTAGTAATAGAGCATGGGATGCTTTAATTATTGAAGGAAAAAATATCCTTTCCGGTGACAGGTTTTTATTATTTAACCTTTTACCGGAAAAGGGATCAAATCAGTATCTGAAAAAAAATTTTTTATTTTTCTGGGTTAGTCGCTGTAATAAATTTAAAGACCGCTCACTTTTTCGTTTTCTAAGCTTAAATCAGAGGTTGAACAAGAATTCTTATTTCCAAATCTTAAAGTAAAGGATAAACAAAGTCCTACTAAAACAAATATGACTGCGACTGTTGCACTTGACTGAAATCCAGTAGCCACTGCAATTTGCTCTGTAGCTGAATTATTTAAGGCTTTTAGCTGGGAAGCTGACATAATACCAATAAATAATGAGGAACCAAGTGCTGCTGATATTTGTTGAAGGGTATTCATAACCGCTATTCCATGTGGGTAAGCTTCTTTTGGTAGTTGGTTAAGAGAACTCGTTTGACAAGGTGACATTGTAAGCCCAACTCCAATGCAGACTACTATATATGAAACCATAATCTTAATAAGAGATGTATCATTATTTGAACGTGATAAAACGAATAATGCCACAAGGATTATAGTAAAACCTACTGGTATTAGTACTTTCACTCCAAATTTATCATAAATTTTTCCGCCTATTGGAGTTACAACTCCACAAGCAAGCGATGCTGGAAGTAATACCATAGCGGCTACAAAGGTTGTTGTTTTAAGGGCTCCTTGAAGGAACATAGGTAACATTACGTTCATAGTGAACATTGTCATCATTGTTAACATAACAAGTACTACCCCTACTGAAAATAAAGGATATTTAAATATACGCATTTCTAACATTGGTTCTTTTAAAGACAATTGACGTTTAACAAACATAATTAATGATATTATTCCAACAATAAATATTAAACTAATAATCTTCATATTTCCATCACCACTAAAACTACTTATACCATATATAACTCCCCCAATTCCGACGCTTGATAATATGATTGATATAAAATCGATTTTAGGCTTTGTTAGAGTTGACACATTAACTAAATAAATTGAACCTAAAATCATAGCTATTAGTATAAGTGGTATTAACATTATAAATAATGCATGCCAACTAAAAAATTGTAATAAAATTCCTGAAACTGTTGGTCCAAGTGCTGGTCCAATTGAAATTACACAACCACAAATTCCCATAGCCGCTCCATGCTTTTCTGGTGGGGTTACCAATAATACTGTATTCATCAGAAGTGGAATCATCATTCCAGTTCCAGAGGCCTGTAACATTCTTGAAATAAGTAACATTGCAAAAGAGCTCGAACAAGCTGCACATATTGTTCCAACTAAAAGTAATGTCATTGCCCCTAAAAATAAATGTTTTGTTTCAAATGTTTGAATTAGAAACGCTGTAATTGGTACCATAACTGATACAACTATCATGTATGCAGTAATTATCCATTGCACCGTTCCTGCTGTAACATTCATTTCCTTCATAAGAGGAGATAATGCTACATTTAATATAGTTTCATTAAATACAGCTAAAAATGCGCTGAAGGCTAATACTCCTATAATTGCGGTTGAATTGAATTTTTTTGTAGGTTTTGTTGTTTCCATAAATTTCGTTCCTCCTATTATTAGACCAGTCTGCATAATAAACTCCTAAAAAAACACCTATTATAAAATAGGCATTAATAAATCATTTAAATTTCGTATGTCATTATTATATATTTATTAAATTAGGTATTTGTTTAGCTAGGATTCTAAGTGAATCACCATTTTTCTTTGTAAGTGATAAGGTAATTCCGCCTTCTACCATTGCAGCAATTACACAACCTAATTCATATGCTTTATCTTTACTAATTCCAGAGTTGATTAATTTTTCTGCATATATATTTTCCAATGAAGTAAATATCTCGTCGCAAGCTTTCCTTAAAATTTCACTTGTTATATATGTCTCTAAAGCTATTAAACTTATAGAAATATCTGGAGTACTTTTCTCATTATCAATTAGTATTGCAATGTTTTCTATATTAAATTTAATAGCTTCAATTGGATCTTCGATACTGTCTAATGCATTAATTATTTTAGTTATTATTTTTTGACCTGCTAAGTTTACAGATTCTAATGCAAGTTGCTCTTTTCCTTTAGGAAAATGATAATATAACGATCCTTTTGGCGCTCCACTTTTTGTTAAAATCTCATTTAGCCCAGTTGCGTTATATCCCTTAATTTGAAAAAGTCTTGATGCAGTTTCTATAAATTTTTCTCTTACATTTACCTTATTACTCATATCGGTATACCTCTCTAATAAAATATAGTTCTCTAACAAGTTATAGCTCTCTAATAAATTATAGTGACTGGTCTATATTTTTTATTATACTTTAGGTAATAAAAAATGTCAATAATTAAAAGTGAAATGTAGGTGGTCCAAAGTAAAAATATTAATATGGCAACTCTACTGGCAATAATATTATAATTTGTCCACCGCCTGTATATATATCATTTTGTATACGAAGCGTACCATTATGAACCTTAATTACCTTATCAGCAAAAGCTAATCCGATACCGTAATGTCCTGTTTGACTTCGGCTTTTATTATTTGTATAAAACATTTCTGTAGCTTTTTTTAAGGCTTCAGAAGAAAACCCTTTTCCAGAGTCAGTAATAACAAAAGAAGCTAAATTATCTTTCAGAGAAACCTCTAAATTTAATGATGTTTCATTCGGAGTATATTCAAGTGCGTTTATAATAATATTCATAAATGTCCGTTTCATTGAAGAATAATCAATGCTCCATATTACTTCTTTTGGCATATGATTATCCAGTCCAAAACGAATATCACGATTCCCTATAGAAGCAAGTGTATCCTTTTGAATCATATTTAGAAATTCATTTATATTGTTTGTTTCTTTATGCATGGTAAAAATTTGATCATTTTGGGATGTATCAATCAACAGTTGTGTGTATTCTTCGATTTCACTTGTTGCTCCTATAATTTCATTTGTATAGTCTAATGCTTTTTCATCTTTTTGTGTAAGACTTAAGAGTTCTGCATTTCCTTTAATAATGGTAATAGGTATCTTAATGTCATGTGCCAATGAACTAATCTGTTCCTGCTTGTTTTTTTCTTGCTCAAATTGGTAAGTTAAGGACTTTTTAAGGCTATGACGCAAACTGTCCAAGGAATCCATAACCTTTTTATGTTCTACAAAATAGGTAGGCTGAACTTCAAAATCCAGATCCTGCTGCTCAATTTTTTCGGTGATCAAACTAAATTTGTTTAATTCTTTTTTTATTTTGTTTGAAAACTGTAAAGAAAGCGCATATAGCGCAATTAATAAAATAACAACAAAAATTGCAAAGATAGTTATCTCAGGATAAGGTATTAGCCTTCGAAATATCGGATTCGCAAATTGGACAATCAATTGGTAATGAATGACACAGTATGATTCTGGACGCTCAATTACCTCATAAACATTAGTTCCTGGTTGATGGTTTTTAACATTGATTTTTGCTTTTTCAGTTTCGGATTTATTCATAGTTCCATTAATAGTCTTTAAAGTTTGTTTATCTAAAATCACATATTTTAAGTTGTCGGGTATTAATTGAGGAGTTACTAGTTTAGCACTTTTTATATTTGTTTTAGCCTTTTCTATCAATTGTTGTGAATGGTTGGCTGATAGAAGAATGCCGGAACTTCCCATATAACTGAAAATAAGAAAAATAACAAATAAAAACATTATAGAAGAAAATCCTATTTTAAAAATAAATTTAATAATATATCCTTGCAAGGATATTTTTTTTATTTCCACATGTATCCAACTCCCCAAACCGTTTCAATAGGGAAATAATTATATTCTTTGAATTTATTGCGGATTAATCGGATATATTCAGTAATCACTGAAAATTGGGTATCGCTACTAAAATCGTAAATCGCTTCAAAAATTCCCTGTTTTGTAAATACTTTACCTCTGTTCAATGCTAAAAACTCACAAATCTTGTATTCATTTTTCGTATACGCAATAAGATTGTTACAAACCCTAATCTCCTTTTTATCAAAGTCAATTGTAATATTGTCATACACTAACTTTTTCGTGGGCTTTCCGCGGGTTTCTCGCCGTAGGTATGCATCAACACGGGCGTTGAGTTCCATTACTCCAAAGGGCTTTTTTATATAATCGTCACCTCCAAGCATTAGGGCTTTAACAATTGCTGATTCTTCTGTTTTTGCTGTTAAGAAAATAATTGGACAATCTACTGTATGGCGTATTTTCTCACAAAGTTTAAATCCGTCTATTCCTGGCATCATTATATCTAGCAAAATTAAATCATAGCCACAAAAGGTTTCTATAGGAGTATTTTCTGCATTTTGCAATGTAACCACATCATGGTGATTGATTTCTAAAGCGTTTTTTATCAATTTTAAAATTCGCTTATCATCGTCTACAGCTAAAATCTTCGCCATATTTTCACCCCCATTATTTACATAATACTTTTTTTGATTATTTTTGTCTACCTTCCCAAAGATGAAATGTAAAAATATAAACAGCAACGCAGAAAATTGTCATTACTCCCATGCACATCAATCCTATATCCATCCCACCTTGAGGGTAAGAAATATACTTCAGTGGTATTTTACTTAAATCATTAAATCGAAGTGCAGCTATAAAGTCGATAAATCGTACAGACCAGACCCAAGGTAAAAACATCCAAATACTATCTCCCTGGCTCGTAGAAGCTAAAGCTACAATGATAACTCCAGAAAATCCAACCATAGTGCAAACTCCTGTATTGAAATGATAAGCTAAAATTAAATATAAACTATAAAGGAAGATAACGCTTAAAAATATCAATCCTCCTGTTTTAAAAAATAAAAGATAATTGATGTTATTTACATGTAATATCCATTTCATTGATATCATAAATAACAGGATGGCTGAAAATATAGCACCTAAACACATTGTGAGTAACATGCACAATTGGCTTAGAAAAGTAGTTGTCTTATGTGGAAGTTTACCAATCATCATTTGATAATCTCCAGCCTGTTTCTCTTGAATTGCAATTAACCCACAAAGTGCTGCAGCAAGCAGTGGAAAGGCAAAACCAATCATCTTAAAAAAAATCACAAACAAACCTAAACTACTCAACTTGCCAAAGCGACTAAAAGTCATAATGGCAACTAAAAGAAAAGGCATTAAAATATGTGCCCAAAGAAAAACACTGTGTTTGTTTTTAAAAAATTCTGCTTTATAACTATGCCAAAATACACTCATATTAATGCACCTCACTTCTTTTAAATGAAAAGCTGGTGAGAAAAGTTAGAATTAAAAATAGAAAAATACCTAATAATATACCTATTGGAATAACTCCACTGTTTAATAAAGCACTGTTTGATTCTAATGGAAGACCATTTGGATGAAGGTGTAATAAGGGACATTGTAACCTCAAAGGCCAAGTCCATGGGTTCATCCACCACAAAGAAGAAGCTGCTTTTCCTGCGCCAAGTTCTAAATTAGCTGCACAAGTTATAAATAGTAAAACAAAAAAGTTTATTTTTTTACTTAACCATAAGCATAAAGGAATCTGCCAAAGCGATACCAACCAACTTATGATAATGGCTATAAAGTAATTGTAAAATGGGACAATACTCAAATGTTGTCCCATTATTAAGATCCCATTTGTTGACGCCTTAATAATGCTAAAGTTTAATATAAGAATAAGTATACCTAAAAAAATAGAGGATACTAAAGTGAATAATGATAAAAGTATAATTTTAGATATCCAACTTTTTCTTAAATTAATAGGAAAAGAAAAAATTGTTTTGTAACCTGTACTATCTTGTTCGAGTTTATGAAACATACCTGTAAGTAAAACAATTAAAGCTGGCAACCATAATAATGACCAATGATTAATCGAAGTAATATCAGCGCTCTTGATATCGCCACCTAAAGAACCAAAAATAGAGGCAAGGGCCACAGATAATATTGGTATAAAAATTGTTAATTTACGGAGCATAGTCCTCTTGGTTTTTAATGTTTCCGATATTAAATATTTTTTCATCTGGCAATGCTCCTTTTTTCATTATTTTTATCTGCAACATTCATAAACAAAGTTTCCAAATCTTCATTTTCGTTAATTTCACCCTGATAACCTAAGATGCCACTGCTCATAATCCCAACATAGTCTATAACCTGTTCTACTTCGGATAAAACGTGACTGGATAAAATTACAGTGATTCCTTGCTCAGGAAAAGATTTTATTAATTTTCGTAAGTCACGAATACCAATGGGATCTAACCCATTAGTAGGCTCATCTAAAATCAACAATTTAGGATGATTCAGAATTGATGTAGCAATTCCTAAACGCTGTTTCATTCCCATAGAAAAATGTTTGGCTTGCTTTTTTTCTGTATTTGTCAGATCTACAATTTCTAATACTTCGGAAATACGGTGATCTGGTAATCCTAAAAGAGTGGTATGAACTTTTAGATTTTCATGTGCAGTTAAATTCCCATAGATAGGTGGCTGCTCAATCAAGGCACCAATGTTTTTTAAATCATTACGGCTCCATGGATGTCCATCAAAATTAATTTCACCCGAAGTTGCTTTTAATAGTCCTGTTAACATTTTTAATGTGGTAGATTTCCCTGCGCCATTAGCCCCTAGTAATCCATAAATATGATTTTTCGGAACTGAGATGGAAAGAGCATCTACTGCATATTCCTTTTTAAATATTTTCGTTAATTCTTGGGTTACTAATAAATAGTCTTTTTGCATAATTAACACTTCCTTTATTATTTATAAAAGAAGCATATCAAATAAAAACCAAGATTTTAACAAAAACCAAATTGTATACCCCAGGGGTTTAATAAGGATAACCATCCACCTTGATCTTTTGTCCTGTCTTAATTTTTTCTGTGGTAATAGGAGATAATATGTATACTTTAAATTATGCAAATGATCCAACGAATGCGAGTCTGATTAGTGATGCAGTAGTTAAAAATAAAGGTGATATCTTTATAAAAAATGACGAAACTGGTTGGACAAAAAATAGTGATGGAAAACAAGTTAATAAGGATTCTGTAGACATTTCGACTATTAAATATAATAATGGTCAAGGAATGGGAAGTACTTTAAGCACGCCAGTTAAAGAAACTTCTGGAATTCCTGTAACTTTAAAAAATGAAAATTATTCAGTTTACTTCAGCTATAACTAAGACTGGAGAAACCACAGCTATTTTAAAATACAGAGTATTAGATGAAAATGGCATAGATATCACTAAAACAGTTTCAGATATGGAGGGGTCTGCGACCTCAGATTTGATCCATTATCAAATTTAAAAAGTGGAGTTTCAACAAGTGCAACATTAGCTGCGGCTCCGCAGTAAAACACAAAAAGCTACAATTTAAGGTTGAGTGATAAAGAAACTGTTATAATAATGAATGTAAACAAAAGATAAAATTTTGTTGAGGTAATTGATATTTTTTTAAATGAGGTATGGGAGGATAGGTCATGAACAAAGAAGAACAGGTCATAATGGGTTTCAGGGACATATTAAACAAGATAGTTTCGCTTAATAAACCTAAGATGAAAGACAGTCTTAAGGGTTTTAAGTCTTCTGAAGTACATTGTATCGGATACATTGGAAGAAATGTAGATTCCAACGTGACAAAACTTGCGGAATCTTTTTATATGACTAGGGGTGCCATAAGTAAAATAACTAAGAAGCTCATAAAAAAAAGTATTATCGAAAGCTACCGAAAACCGGATAACAAGAAAGAAATCTATTTTAGGCTTACTGAGCAAGGAAAAGTAATTAACAAAGTCCATGAGGAACTGCACAAAGAGTTTCAAGAGCGGGATAAAGCCGTATTTGAGCAGGTAACCGAGGAACAATTTGATATCATTCTAAGCTTTGTTGCAAAGTATAGTAGGCATTTGGATGCAGAAATAAAGAAGCAAGGTGTAGATATAATAAATCAAAATGATTTTGAATAATGGTGTTGTATAAAAAAGTAGCCTAAATGGGGCTGTATCAAAACGCTGGAACATGAGCGTATGATGCAGCTCTATTTTATTGTTGACAAGGAAACAATAAGATGATAGAATGTTTATGTTTCCAAGGAAACATAAATACTTTTTTCAAGAGGTGAGAATTTTAAATGTGTAAATTTAGATCAATCAATACACAATCTACAGAGCAAACCGTTGATATATAAAGAAAGAATCAAATAAGTAGTGTGAAAGAATTTACACTACCTGAAAGTTTAAGGAGGATCGTTATATGGAAGAGAAAAGAAATTATTATTTTGAAAAAGCAACTATACCAAAAGCAATAATACACATGGCAGTGCCCATGATGCTGGGGATGTCAGTTATTATGATTTATAATGTTATTGACGCTTTTTTTATTGGAAAGCTAAATAACACAGCAATGATGACAGCTGTCACATTGGCATTACCTTTTACAATAATATTATCGGGAATTGGAAACATTTTTGGTGTAGGTGGTGGAACCTATATATCTAGGTTACTTGGGGAGGGGAGATTAGGAGAGGCAAAAAAAGTTTCATCAGTTACTTTTTTCTTAAGTTTACTCGCTGGATTTATTTTTATGTTATTCGCGATACCTTTAATTCATCCCATTCTACAAATATTAGGTGCAAAAGGTGATACCGTTTTGTTCACCAAAGATTTTATTATGGTTCTTATCATAGGAGGTCCATTTGTAATTGCTAACTTTGCATTAGGACAAGTAGTACGAGCGGAGGGAGCATCAAAAGTCTCGATGAATGGTATGTTTATAAGTGTTATCATAAATATTATACTGGACCCCATACTAATTTTTATATGTCATTTAAATATTGTAGGAGCAGCAATTGGAACAGTTGTTGCGAATACATGTGCATTATTGTACTATGTTTATTACCTTAAAAACAAAAGTTCTACTTTGACAGTTTCCATAAGAACATTCAAACCAACGCTTAGTATGCTTAAAGATATTTTTAAGATAGGAATATCCTCTTTCTTATTAGATGCATTTATGATTATTTCCGTTTTATTGCTAAATAATTTTTCAGCATACTATGGCGACTATGCTGTTGCTGCATTTGGAATATCTCAGCGAATTGCCCAACTTGCTCAGTTTGCTGCTAAAGGGTTATATATTGGAGTTATTCCCTTAATTGCTTATGCATATGCAGCTAAGAATATAAAACGAATGAAGAGTATTATAAAGATTACTGCAGCCTATATTGCAATCCTAACTTTCGCATTTTCATTAATAATATTTATTTTCAGAGAACCAATAGTACATTTATTTAGCAACAATACTTACGTAATAAACACGGGTATATACATTTTGATAGCTTTGCTTATTTCAGCTTTGTTTGCTAGCATTACTGGTCTTTTTATAGGAATATTCCAAGGAGCTGGAAGAGGTAAAGAGGCAACCATAATGTCTGTAGTGCAGGGAATATTATTAATTCCTATTATGATTTTAGGAAAATATACTTTTGGTTTAGATGGGGTTATATGGTCGATGACTATAACAGAAATATTAACTTGCATAATAGGATTATATTTATGGATTAGGCTTAAGCGGGACATTTCTATGAAGGAGTAAAACATATAGATATTTGCATAAAGATTATGAGAATATAATATTATATAAATAGTTTGAATTGGAGATATTAGATATGAAAATTAAAGATAAAGAAATATATGAGATTTTTTTAAGTTTATCATATAGTCAATTAAAAGATTTATTTAGAAAGGCAAAGAGTAAACAAGAGCAAGATTTTATTAAGGTGCTAGTACCTAGCACCTTAATATTAAAAATGTATCGAGTAGTACTCAGTACTATTATGATGGAGTATTAAGTAATCTAACTCTGTTATTAGCACTTAATTTAAGTGCTAATAATTATACGTATTGTTAAAACGTTTACAAACAGCTACTAAATAATAGATTATGTAGTGCTGATCTCGTTAATATCATTGGTGATTGATTACAATTCAATTTTTTAAATTTAGGAGTCACTTCAAGTCTTTTTCTCCATTTGATTTTAGAGCGTGTCATTTTGACTAAACTTTTAATAGCATCAGACTTAATTTTAATTTTATATGTTACTAATATTTTAATCACCTCACTTATTCTAGATATTGGTATCTTTAAATTTTAGAAATTTAAAATACTACCCAGTCAATGTATATTTATATTATAACATTTAAAGCATTATATAACAATTGAATCGTTTATATCGGATGGTTTTAAAATTATTTAATTAGTGATTTGCTTATATAAATAAAAGTGAAATACCTAACAAAGTAATAACAGCTCCAAATATTTCTCGTGGAGCAATCCTTTCCTTAAACACAATAATTGAAACAGGTATTAGTAGTATTGGAGTTATTGATGTTATTGTTGAAACTACTCCAGTTGATGCATGTTGAACAGCTAATAAAGAGAGGGAGACTCCTACAAATGGACCAAATAGTGAACCAATAGAAATGTATTTCATTGCCCTCCTATCTTTAACCGCAACAATTAGCTCACCCCACTTCTTTAACACAGAAATGACAATTGAAAACCCAATAATCGCTGCTATAATTCTAATTTGAGTTGCAGCAAATGGATCATATGATCCCATTCCAAACTTACTAAAAACAAGACCAAAAGCTTGTCCTAATGCACCTATAAAAGCATATACTAATCCCTTAATTGGATGAGATAACCTTACTTTTTTATTACCTGGATTTTTAGTTAGGATTACGAGGGAAATACCAACAATAGTTATTATCATGCCCGCAAGCCCGAGCAACGTGATTTTCTCGCCCATAAGAAGGAATCCTGTAATCGCTGTTATTGGTGGTACCGTTGACATAATTAACATTGATATACGTGCGCCAACCTCAACATATGCCTGAAACAAAAATAGATCACCTATAACAAAACCAATTATTCCTGAAAAGGTTAACCATAACCAGGCGGAACTGGAAGCATCTATTGGCAAGATCATTCCTCTAGAAAATAAATTATAAATTGATATTAATATAAATGCGATAACAAGTCTTATTAAATTTACTGATATAGACCCGACTTTTTTTCCTGCGGCTTCAAATGATACAGCAGTAATTGTCCAACATAATGCAGTTGCAAGTGCAGCCATTTCGCCTAAGTGTGATTGAAACATCTAATATTACTCCATTCTCCTTGTTCTTCAAGGATTAGTTTAGCTTATTATCTTTCTATAAATTCTTTGTATATATCTAATGTATCTTCGGGTTTCTTTAGGGTGTACCATCTATAGGCAAAAATTAAAATTGTAATCCCTACAAGGAAAAATATACTACGAATTATCATGGAATACTTTCCACTTAATAATTGGAAGGATCCTGAAATTGTAATTCCAACAGAATTATTTATAAAGTGTGCAAATATACATAAATATATTGAATTCGAGCGTAAGTATATAGCTCCAATAATTAATCCTAATAAAAATGCGTTAATACCTTGTGGAATATTCATATGAACTAATGCAAAAATTAAGGCGGATATTATAAGTGCTAAGTTTGGGTCCATTTTATTTGCCATACCCTTTAGAAGTATTCCTCTAAAAATGACTTCCTCATATATAGGTGCTATAACTGCAATGGTAAGTATCATAATAATAGGTGAAATAGACATTTCTCCAAAGGCTTGACTTATAAAGTTGGGCATAGGTATCTTATCAACTAAGTATATTAAGCTATTATCATACGCTAAACGAAAACCTATAATAATTACAGCAATACGAATAAATTTTATCTTATCTAAACCTTGTTTTCGGGGTATATCATAGGAGATTTTACTATACCATTTTAATAAAAGACTAATAACAAAAAATTTAACTATTACATCTGCTACAAGGTCTATATAGGGTAATGCAGTCGAATATTTTTTAGAAAGTATATTTATAATAATTATAGGTATTTGTCCTAATGATTCTAACAAAACCGTTAGAATAACAATAAAAAATGCTTTTTTTATTGTTATTTTTTTAATACTTATAGATCCTTTTTCTATGTTTCTTAAAAAATTCATAATAATCACACTCTCAAACTTATTGTATTCTTTAACCTGATTTAAATTAATACTATTTAGATTATACTATATGTTTATTAAAATGTCGTTAATAATACAATTCCACTTAATTAATTTGCATATTATTAGATTGCTTGAGACGATATTTTTGAAGTGCGACGTAAAAATGTAGTATTATTTATAACTAAATTTTACGGCATTTTGGGGGAGTATTCGGTTTGAATAGTTGTTCATGAACTATACTATTCAATTGCTGTAATATCAAAGGATATAAATCTGTTTGCTACTCCATGTTTATAATTCAATAACCCCTTATTACCTTCAAAGATTATTTTCATCTGTTCGTTTCAATTACTTTTATTCTAGTTACAATATATCCCAATAATTGTATAATAAAATAGCATATAAATATTTTAATTGTATTTATCGTAAATTCTTTACCTAATTTGCAAATATAAAGATATACAATACTCGCGAGAGTTGTTATAAATATATGTGAAAAAAATATTAACCTAAGTTTGCATAGTAATATACTATCTATTTCTTCATCAATTAGTCCAATATTATATAATTTGATCTTCTCAAATTGCCAGTTATCTAGATCTATTTTGATTTTTAAATATAATATAGTGGAAGAGGCGATAAAACTTAGTAATACAATAAAAATATATATGGTATTAAAAGAAGACATTTGAAAAATGTTGTAAGTGTTAAAACGTGTTTTTACACTAGTCAAATTAGCAATTCTTTCGGAAATAATGAAGGTGAAGTTTAAAAAAGCGATAAAGAAAATTATAATTTTATTATCCTTTAAAGAATCTTCTAATTCATTTATTAAAAAAATTCTCTTATAATAAAAATTTTTACTTTTTTTTGCAAAAACAATAAATATATTTATAAAAATTAAAAATAATATAAAAATTACTACTATACATATTAAAGAATAGTTTATATAATATCTAGATTGTAAGTTTAGGGCCATTCTTTCATTAAAATGAATGCAAAATAGCATTAAAATATAGGGTGCTATTTTTAATAATTTATCTTTTTTAGAATATGCCATATGTGAATTTTTATAATTTGCTATTTTTAAAAGGGACAGACTATTAATAAATTTAGATGTCCATAAAATGAATATAATAGTAAGCAAAATATAATGTCCAATAGTAATTATGTAGATAATTGATTTAAATTTAAAAGTAAAAGCACAAATTCCTGCTAATTTAAATATGAAAAGTACAATGATTTTTGAAAATATAATACCTAAAATTAATCCTATAGGCACATATATGAGAAAATTTAAAATATTTTCTAAGAGAAGTAGTATTTTCAGCTCATTACAGGTCATGCCCAAAGCCAAAAATGTTGCAAATTCCTTTTGTCTGTGTTTTACGAAGGAAATATAAGTTAAAATACTCCATAATGCAGTATTAAAGACAGCAATTGCTGGTAATACAAAAACATTTTTTTGTTTAATTACTACTACATATGAATTATATAGTGTTAATTCAGTAAAAAAGAATATAACTGAAATTATTAGGGAAAATATATACAAGAAATATTGATCTAGATTTAATTTTATAGTTTGTTTAAGCATCTTTCCATAATTCATATCATTCACCACTAATCACTGCTAGAGTATCCAATATTCTATTAAAAAAAGCACCTTGATCCCCTTTGTTATATATATCTACAAATATTTTTCCGGATTTTATGAAAATCACTCGTCTACAGTAGCTTGCAGCGTATATGTCATGTGTAACCATAAGAATTGTTGCTTTTTTGATATCATTTATAATTTGCAAGTAATTCATAAATTTTTTAGAAGTATTTGGATCAAGACTTCCAGTTGGTTCATCAGCTAAAATAATATATGGATCATTTATTAGAGCTCTACATGTGGCTGCTCTTTGTTGTTCGCCTACAGACACGTTATAGGGATATCTATTTCTAATATCGTATATATCAAAAAGCATAAAATATTCTTTTATTTTTTCATCAATTATTGGGGCACTGATTCCCTTAAATATCAATGGAAGTGCAGCATTTTCTGCAAGCGTAATATTATCAAGAAGATTAAAGCTTTGAAATATAATTCCTAAATTTTCACGCCTAAAAATAGATTTTTCTTTTTTGCTTAAGGAAGTTATATATTTATTCATTATTTTCACTGTTCCACTATTAGACGTGTCAATACCGGATAAGATATTAAGCAGGGTTGTCTTACCACTTCCTGATTGTCCCATAATAGCAGTAAATTCTCCACTTTCAATGCTTAAATTTATACCGTTTAATACATTATTAGAGTTAACTTCTAAATTTCCTCCATACACCTTAACAATATCCTCAGCACATAAAACTTCCAATGCATCACCCCATTGTCTTTAAATTTTTGATGGATAAGTAACTGAAATAGTAGTTCCTTTATTAATCTCAGATTCTATGGCTATGCTATGATTCAACTTCTTTGATATTACTTTGCATATATATAGGCCTATGCCAGTAGCATCGCCCACTTTTCTACCGTTTTCTCCTGTGAAAAATGGTTCAAAAACTCTTTTTATATCGAAGCTTGGAATTCCAATACCTTCATCTCTAATTGTTAACTTTGTTTCTTTATCATTTATATATATATTAAAATATATATATGTGTTTTCTTTGTTAGCTTTAGAATATTTAATAGCATTTGATATAAGTTGTCCTAGCATAAATTTAGTCCACTTTTCATCTGTAATAATCAATATCTTTTCATATTTAAATTCTATTTTAGGAAATACATTATTATAGATAAATTGACTTTTTTTATTATTGATGACCGCCTTTAATAATTGCACGAGGTTCGCTGTTTGAGGCTCATAATCTTTTGAAAAATCATTTAATCTACTAATGTTTAGAATTTGATCTAAACCATTCTTAACTTTATTATTTTCTTCTCTTATATCAAAGAACAATCTTAATATATTCAATTGGTTCATTGTTGAATCCTCGTTACTAAAGCTTGTTTCTTTAGTAGCCTTTTGAATGATAAGATCGATTATTGAAGGAGGAGTCTTTATATTATGAATCCATTGAGATAAAAAATACTTATTATCTGTATTTTGTGCATGGATTTTACTTATTTTATTTGTATAGTTTTCATGAATTTTAAATATAGCATTAGCTGTTTCTAGCTGTTCATTTGTTTTTGGATTTAAATTAAAGTACCTGTTTTCTATGCCTTCATTGATACTTCTATTAAACTTATAATATTTGGACCATTCACTTAATATTAAAAGTAGGTATAGTACTATAGATAGTAACAAAGGATATAATACATCAATTTGAGTACCTAATGAGTAAATGTAAATAAGAATTAAAATTGTACTAAGAAAATATACAATAGTAAGTGATAGTTTATCTTTTGCAAAATTTATTAATATATTTTTGTTCATATTTAACCCTCTTGCTCAGAATCACATTGAAACATGTATCCTATACCCCATTTGGTTGAGATAACTTCACTAACACCAAACTCTTTAAGTTTAGCTCTTATTCTTGCTATATTAACTGTTAACGTGTTATCATCTACAAAATTGCTATCATCCCAAAGTTCTTCTAAAAGATATTCCCTACTGACTATTCTATTTTCATTCTTAATAAGTATACTTAAGAGCTTGAACTCATTTTTACTAAGCTCAAGTTCAATTTCATTATAATGTATTTTAAAAGTATCTTTATTAAGCTTAATACCTCCCATACTTTCAATTATAGTTGATTCATTTGCATATTCACCGTACACTCTTCGTATTGCTGCTTGTATCTTAGCAAGCAGAAAGTCAAAGTTAAAAGGTTTTGTAATATAATCATCTGCTCCGAGTTCAAGTCCACGTATTTGTTCCTCTCCACTATCTCTTGAAGAAATAATAATTACAGGTATTTTCGAGGATCTTCTAAAAGTTTTACACAGTTGAAACCCATCGGAATATGGAAGATTTATATCTAAAAGAATTAAGTCAGCTTTTGAATTTTCCAGTTCTACCTCTACATTTTTAAAATCTTGTATATAAGTAACATCATATCTATATTTTTGAAGATGCTCTGTTACGAGTTTATTTAGCCTGATATCATCTTCAATAACAAGTATCTTATACAAAACAGATTCCTCCTTTTTAAAGTTATGATATAATATAGTAACTTTTCTATATTATATCATAAATTAAAAGGGCGGAAAGAAGATTGCATTTGATAGTAAAGGAAACTGGCATCTGATTTTTGACTAAAACTTGAATCCTAAAAGATTCCAGTAATTTAGATAAAGACTAAAAATTAAAAAAACACAACAAAGTATTATATTACGTACAACTATACCGGCATTAGATTTTCTCATATTCCAATATACATAGGTTGCAATCAGTAGTCCAAAAGTAAATATGGTAGTTAGTATTGGAATAAACAATAGAAATATAACCATCTTAGGTAATTCTGGTAAAAAAGTAAGAGAGGATGATAAATCAATACATTCTTTAGTCATACCCAATAAAAACACTAAATTTAATATGCATATAGAAAGTATAATATATCTATGATGCTTATAAATTGACAATTCCTTAGTAGCTTTTTTCTTGAAATTAAGAAATATCATCGTAATGGACATACATAAAAACAATACTGAAAAAAGTACAAAAATGATTTTATGCAACATAGGGTTTTCATACCAATGGATTTTCTCATAGGCAATGTTTGAACCAGGAGGAAGCATATAAGATATATTTCCTTGTTTATTTGCTTTAAAGGCAATAGTATCACCGCCTTTAACATTCTTAAAAAGTAAAGGTTCTATTTCTTTATAGAGATTTTGCCCACCTGGGTTTTTTACGATCAATGTATCCGACTTGCTTTTTATATTTAATGGTGGAACCAGTAGTAATACTAATTTACCTAGTTCATTTCTTGGATATCTACTAGCTTGGTAAACACCTTCCAATTCTTTTAAATTACTTTTTGTAAATTTAACTTTATTATCCATACTGGTTTGTGCTTTAGATTGTGGATAATATTTTTTCATGAATTCATTGGCTAGACTACCACACATATTGGCTCCAGTATCACCATTGGTTGAAATAAAAAATCCCAAATTACTACCAGGTATTAAATATAAGAGACTATTAAAACCATAATCGTTACCTCCATGGCCAAGTACTCTCACCCCATTTATATTGTTTTCTTCAAATCCATAGCATAAACCGGGAATATTTATATCCAATGGAAAATGCTTTTTATGCATATCCTCTGTAGTATCTTTATTCAATATTGCAGTATTATCATAAGTACCGTTATTTAAATGTGCTATCATAAACTTAGTCATATCATCTGCGGTGGTTTTTAATCCACCCGCCGGTGCCAAGGTTGTTCCATATATAGGGACTTTTTTATAAACACCATTTTTGTAATCATATCCTTTAGATAAGTTACCTAGTATTTTGTTATTGAAAGAAAAACTGCTGTTATTCATATGTAGAGGCTTCAATATATTATCTTCCATATATTTATCAAAAGGAGTACCTGTCATACTTTCAACAACATAACCAGCTACAGACATACCATAGTTACTGTACTGGGGAGCTTCACCAGGCTCACGAATTATAGGACGAAGGCGAGATGTTAAGGTATCTTTTAGTGGCTTTTCCTGTAGATAACTTTTTGTTTGAGATTCTCCGATAATTTTTTCATCAAAACCAGCGGTGTGAGTCAAGAGATTTTCAAGTGTTACAGGTTTTGAGTATTTGTTTTCTATTTTAAAATCCTTTAAATATTTATTTACATCTTCATTTAAATTTACCTTACCTTTTTCTTTTAGCTGCATAACAGCTGTAGCAGTAAAAAGTTTTGAAATTGAAGCTACTCTAAAAACAGTTGTATTAGGATTAACGGGTATTTTTTTATCTATATCTGAATATCCATATCCTTTTTCAAAAAGAACAGTATTGTCTTTAACAACAGCAAAAACTGCTCCGGGTACTTTAAATTTTTTCAACTGTTCATTAAACAGACCATCTGCAAACTTTTCTACAGTGTCCTTATTTAAAGGCTCTTTATTGTTGTTACCTAATAAAGATATAGAATTTTTTTCTTTACTTTCTGTTGTTGTAACAGTTTGGTGAGTACTCAGAATATGTGTTAAGCATTTTATTTGAAAGCATAAAAACGGAAGTACATATGCAATAATTATTATAATTATTAAAAATCTTTGCATATAAGTGATAGATTTTTTCATAGTAGTAGACCTCCTTGATTTTTCTGGATTGATTTGTTTGGTGTGCATTTAAAGGCTCCAAACATAAATAAATTCTATATGAATTAAGGAAACTAATAAATTGATTTATATAATAAAACCTTACAGTTTTGTAAGGTTTATTGGAATTGAAATATTTTAACTAAAAGTGGGTAACGCGTGAAGGGTCAGTACTAGAGTCTGAAAATATTATTGACATCCTTTGGTTTTTCGCATAGTATAAAGTATAAGATTAAGACTAATTGAGAATAAAAATTTAATATTCTTGTTAGGTGAGGTTACTGTATAGATATATGCTACTGCCCAGAAACGTCGAGAGACGCCAATGGGTCAGCAGGTACTACCGGATTAAGGTTTTACTTAATGTAGCTGACAACATTCATATAAAATATGGATGGTTATGTTCTATGCTTTACAGTGCTAAAACTCAACGAGTGAAGAAGCTATTATTTGGTTCGTATTGAATCTCTTCACTTTGTTGTGGGGAGATTTTTTTATTTTTATAAATATTTAAGAATATTATTTTGATAAGTATACTAAAAAGGTGGCGAATTTGAGTGGAAAGCAACCCCGATCTGTATGATATTTTTATAAATAATTTTATATTAAAAAAGAGAGGATTATGTTTTACTACTCATTTTTGTTAAGGGTAAGATCCTCTCTATAAAAAGGAGGACATTACTATGTTTATGTTAACATTACCATTCCAAAATGCAAAGAAACAACAACCTGTTATAAAAGATTTACCTACAGAGGTAAAGCTAATTGAACATGAAGGGATTAAATGGGTTGATATAATTAGACCTACTAATAAGGAATTTGAGATGCTTAAAGATGTTTATGGATTTCATGAACTTTTGATAGAGGATTGTATGACTGAGCATCAAAGATCAAAAATTGATACCTATGAAGATTATAGTTTTATTGTACTACACCTTCCAAGATATAGAAAAGACTGTGACAGGATTGACTCTGTAGAATTAGATATTTTTATAAGTCATGATTACGTAGTTACACTTCATGAGGGAGAATTCAAACCTTTAGTGGATTTAGCACAAAATTGCCAATTAAACGAAGCATTAAGGAAAGAATATATGGAGAAGGGTTCAGCACTATTGCTCTATGAGATAATAAAGATATTATTTGATTATTGCTTTCCTATGCTAGATAAGATTGGAGCTAAGGTTAGTGAAATAAATAAGCAAGTATTCCTTACTCGTTCTAAGGAAATGCTTGAAAATATATCAAAGACTAAAATGCAGATAATTAACTATAGAAGTGTAATTAAACCATTAAGACCCGTTGTAATAACACTTGAAAAAGATATTGTAAAATATCTTCCTAAGGATATGGACATATATTTTGACGATATTACTGATAAAATAGAAAAAATATGGGATATGCTTGAAAACTATAAAGAAGTTATAGAGTCTGCTGACAGTACCTTTGCATCACTCACAAACCACACAATGAATGGTTTGATGCGTATATTTACTATTGTTCAAGTTGCAATCTTACCTATGACTCTTGTTAGTGGACTTTTTTCTATGAATGTACAAGGGATTCCAATGCATAATTATGTAATGGCATTTTGGGTAGTATTTGGAATGATATTTATTCCAACTATATGTATTGCTGTAGTATTGCTTATTAATAAAGATAGATGGTTTTAGATTAAAGCATCTCCTTGGTCGCTGTTGCAGCTACCCGGGAGATGCTTTAATAAAAATACGAGCTTTATTACATACTCCCATCATATATCTTGTAACTTCAAAGTTATCAGTTATCTTAAGATTTTGGTCTAAACTCTTACATGCTAAATCATTAAATTTTTCCCAAATATCATTTAAATCTAATCTTATATTTTCAGGATAATCAGGATACGCAATAACTAAATTCGCTTCTTTTTCAGAAAAGGGTATCAACCAACCACATCCTTTAGGTAGTATTTCATAATTAAACCATACATGAGGATTACTTGTTACAAAGTTTCCTTGAACAGTTGCTCCTTTAATAGTACAAGTAAGATTACAATTATAATTTCCCAAATGAAAGGCATAATCTCCATCTCCAGTGGCTAGAACTACATGCTCGAAATTTTTACATAACTCTGCATATTTGTAGGTTGAATTAAAATTAATCTTTGATTTAACTCGTTTCTCTAATTGACTTTCACATAAGTAGGTGCTTTATCTAAAGAGGGATTTTCTCTAAAAAATTTTCTATCTACATATCTAAGCGCCGAAAGTGCTAGCGGTAATTCTTTTGTGAAATGCTATTACGTACCGCTGACATTATTGGGTTCTTTGCTTTATCTACCATAACATTAACCATAAGTGCATACTCACTATTAAACATGGATCCATTCTGCCAGCACTTCATCCCTCATGTCAGTGATTTTATCATATTCATACTTGCTGCAATAGTCAAAAATAATTCTCCGGTAACGTCTGAATGAGTAAGGGTATATAAATACTGATGAAATTGTGGAAATGATCAAAGTATGACTTTAATAACTTAATTAAAGCTGGTAGGTAGAAATTTTAAAGGATAATTGAGTATGTTTGTTGAAATGTAGCAGAGTTATATTTTTATAATCGATACCTACTATGATATTGCCATAAGCAAATACTTATTTTTAAAATATATTAGAACGAGATATTATGACGGAAATTGGAGGGCAAACGTTGGTTAGTGCATATAATAATTATGTTAATAAATTGAGTACTTACAAAGATTTAATTCAAGAACAAAATAAGTCAATAAAGATTTTAGTCTATTTCAGGTTTTTTACCTTCATAATTGATTTTAGTGTTACAGTCTATACTTTTATAATTAAAAGTTATTTGGTAAGTATAAGTGTTTTTATTGTTTCACTGGCTATTTTTATTTATTTAATTATAGAGAAGAGTAAAGCAATCAATAAAAGAAATTACTCAATGGCATTGAAAGAAATTAATGAAAAAGCATTAAAAAGATTAAATGGAGAATGGAAAGATTTCGAGGATGACGGAAGTGAATTTAAGGATAAACAACATAGTTATTCGGATGATTTGGATATATTTGGCGAATGTTCATTATTTCAGTGGATAAATAGTAGTAAAACATTTGTGGGGAGAGAAAAATTAAAAAATAGACTTATTCACCCATTAAGCACTTCTGTTGATATAAATACGATACAGCAATCATTGCATGAATTAGCTATGAACTTAGAATGGAGACAGCAATTTGAGGCTGAGGGTATGGTCATACCTAATCAAAATATTAATCCAAAAGAGTTGTATAAATGGGGAAAGGATAAAAACGAATTATATACTAAGCCATGGCTTATTTTATTTGTTAGACTTTTGCCATGTTTAACATTGATATTAATTACATTAACTTATTTTACTTCTTTAATAGATTTTAAGTTACCTTGTTTTACGATATTTCTTCAGACAATAATTTTATTTATTGGTGCGAAAAAGAGAAGTTACACGTTTAATAATATTTATAAATACAAAGGTATTATAGTTGTATATCTTAGATTGTTAAGTTCAATTGCAGATAAAGATTTTAAAAGTGATTATTTAAGACAATTAAAAAGTAATTTAGTGACCTATGAAGGTGAAGGTGCAGTAACAGCAATAAAAAAATTGGCTACTATATATGACAAAATATCTGATAGACAGAACTCATTTTTTATGATATTTAATATATCGCTCTTATGGGATTATCAATGTATGATAGAGTTTGAAAAATGGAGAATTAATTCAGGTAAAAGCTTGGAAAAGTGGTTTGATGTTATAGGTCA
Organism: Clostridium estertheticum; assembly: GCF_026650985.1. Lineage (GTDB taxonomy): Bacteria > Bacillota > Clostridia > Clostridiales > Clostridiaceae > Clostridium_AD > Clostridium_AD estertheticum_C. Next base: position 3,089,485 of record NZ_CP086239.1, on the reverse strand, counting down.
AGTTGAGGCACTAAGTAGTATTTCAAATATTATTTATGACAATCCACAGTGGACTGTACCTTTAATTAAAGATTGCGACTTCATAGTAAAAGCCAATGGATTAGGTCATCCACTTTTAGGTGATAAAAAAGTATGTAATGATATTACAATTAACAATGAAAAAAACATTTTACTAATAACAGGCTCAAATATGTCTGGTAAGAGTACATTTCTAAGAACCATAGGTATAAATTTAGTATTAAGTTATATTGGCGCCACCGTATGTGCAGAAAAATTTGAATGCTCACTTATGAAAATTATTACTTGTATGAGAACAAGTGATAACTTAGAAAATAACATATCTTCTTTTTATGCAGAAATATTAAGGATAAAAATGATTGTTGAAGAGACAAGAAAGAATAAAAAAGTATTTTTCCTATTAGATGAATTATTTAAGGGAACTAATTCTATTGATAGACATGATGGAGCTAAAGCATTAATAAAACAATTAGGTGAACAAGGTGCGTCAGGACTTATTTCTACTCACGACTTGGAATTGTGTGATTTACAGTATGAGTATTTTAGAATTAAGAATTATAACTTCCAAGAGTATTATGTAAATAATGAGATAAAATTTGACTATAAAATTCGAGAAGGAGTATCAACTACTAAGAATGCTTTATATTTAATTAAGTTGGCGGGTCTAGATTTAGAATAGTTGTATAAAAATAAAAATGAACACTTTTTATTTTTTATATCACAGTTCATGCACTATTCTAAAAAAAAGAAGATATTCGGAAAATCGAATATCCAAGTATTAATTGGAAGAACCATATAAACATTTGATTACAAGTTAATAAAATACTATGTAAAAATTACAAAATGTCGTTTTATGTCATAAAACAGACGTTTCATGCTCTTATGGTTATATTATAGGCGGTAATGCAATATCATGTTAACAGAGTGATGGAAATCTTTCAAATTGTATTATTTAAATAAATATAGTAAGGAGAATATAAATGAAAATATATAATAATAAGGGATTTATATTGGGAGTACTATCTTTACTTTTCGCAATTGCTGAGGTTGTTCTGTTTTTTGTGGATTCAAGTAAATCAAGTATAATACTTTTGATTATTTTAACGGTAACAGGAATAGAAGAAATAATAAGAAGTTTAAACAAAAAAAGTAGTATTGAGGATAAAGATTCTGAAGACGAACGAGAAAAATTTATTTTTTTTAAGTCAGGTAATATAACATGTATTATTACATTTTGTTTATGCATTTTGTTTTTATTAATACTTTCAGTTCAAGGGGTTAAATGGTGGGGCGCTCAATTAGTTGGACCTATTGTAACAACTTTAAGTATTATTAGTGCTACTATGGTATTAGTATGGTTTAGTTCTTATTTATTTTATAATAAGAAAAATTAAACAAACAGGCTTCAATAGTCAAAAACAATTCTCCGGTAACGTCTGAACGAGGAAGGTGTTAATAATGAAATTAAAAATAATTGGTACCATCGTTGGAATAATTGAATTAACTTTGATGTTATTCATCACAATAAACGTCTATAAAGGATCTTCTATATTTCCGAGTACATATATTTTATCATTTTTAATATTTCAGGCTGCTGTTTATAATAGGTTATCCAGCAAGAACCCCAAAAAATTGATACAGAAAATAGTAATAATTAATATTCTCTTAATTATTGTATATTTTGCTTTGTTACCAAAGTATACCTATAGTGAAGCTAAAACTATTGCACAGAACAAGTATAAAAATGAATTAGATCATTTTGTTGAGTTTAAATCATATTCCGATAATAGTATACAAATTAGAGCTGATAGTATAAAAGATATATTTATGCCACATAGTTTTTATTATTTCTCTTTTGTTAAAAATGATGGTGAGAAAAAGTATATTATGATAAATCCTTCAGAAGGCGAGATTGTAGAGTTAAATAATCCAAGGTGAATTTGCTACTTTATTTTTTGTAAAAAAAATACTATAATTAATAATGATAATATATTAATTATAGCTACAAATAAAAAATATTAAAGACAAACCACGTCAACTATAAATTGAGGAGCTTATGCATGAGAAGAAAAGATATACTTGAATTAAAAAGACGTTTTAAAAAAGAACAATGTACCTTCACTAAAGTGTGTGGCTGCTATGTTAATGGAGAAAAACATACTATTTTAAAATTTAGAGAAAGCTTTCTAAATTTAGATGAGGAAGAATACTTTAAATATTTAGAAATTGCTAAAAAAGTATTGTCTGGAACTATTGGGAATAATATTTTAGAACTTAACTTTGAAGTTAATGAAGATTTTACAAATGAAAGACAAACTTCACTTATGCAGCTTAAAAACAGTCAATTAAAAGATGATGCTTTTCTTGATAATCTTTATGATTTGATTATAGATAATTATGATTACACTGGTAATTTTTTAATACTCTTTTATCATGATGCTTATGATGTTATTAGCAAAACCAGAGATAATATAAAGATAGATGAATCTGAAGAAGTATATGAATACGTGTTATGTGCAATATGTCCAGTTTCACTTTCAGAGCCTGGTCTTAGATACTTTGAAGAAGAAAACAAAATAAAAGCACGTATTAGAGATTGGGTAGTCGAGTCCCCAACTAATGGTTTTGTGTTTCCTGCTTTTATTGATCGTAGTGCAGATGTTAACTCTATTATGTATTACACAAAAAATGCAAAAGATACACATACTGAGTTAATGGAAAATGTTCTAGGGTGCCTCTCAAAACAAACGGCTACGGTTCAAAAGGAAACATTTCAATCAATTATTAAAGATTCTTTTAGCTTAGATGAAATTAAAGGCGATAAGATTTTTATGGATATACAAGAAAATCTAAGCACTATGATAGAAGAATACAATGAGCTAAATGATGATGCAGATAGTGAACCTATAAGCTTAACAAAGAAGGATATACAAAACCTTTTAATAGAAAGTGAAGTTCCAGGCGAAATTACTACTATGATTGAAAATGCCTATGTAGAGAACTTTGGTGATGATAACACTTTAGCTAAAAATTTAATTGACACAAAGGCGCTTAAGGCAAATGTGCAAAGAAAAAAGGAAGAACGCCTTTATAAAGAAGTGGAAATACTTAAGGCAAGACTTGATCAAGTTAAACAAGATAATACTATAGATAATGAAATTCAACTGTCTACAGAAGTTAACGATGACAATGTGGTTTTAGAAGAAGCGGTAGCAGCTGATTTAGAAGAAACTTCAGAAACTAATTTAGAGAAAGTTCCAGATCTATATTCAGAAGATAATAATGTTACCCCTGATTATGATGTTATACTACAAGTAAAACCCGAAAAAGTATCTCAAATAAAATCTCAAATAATTAATGGCCAAAAATGCATAGTTATTCCTATTAATGACAATGAACAAACTACGGTTAATGGTATAGATAATTTGATTTAAAATAACTTTACATATTTACCTAAGGGCCGGGCCCCTTATACTCAAAGTGAAAGTTAAGAAATATTATGAAGTAAAATAGCCTTAATAGCTTGTTAAGTCTATTAAGGCTATTAAATAACTTGATTGATATTACCAAAATTGATGCAGGATATTTCAATCTGAGATTAAAAAATGATAATATTGTAGACATTACTTAGAATATAGCAATGAAGTTACAAACTCTGAGCTTCGTTAGAATCAATAACACCGTTCTTAATTTCTTCTAGATATTTCTCACCTTTAACCGCATCGTATTTACCTTCCCATTTAGACATAACCACAGCAGCTAATGAGTTACCAACTACATTTACAACTGTTCTTGCCATATCAAGGATACGGTCAATTCCAGCGACAAATGCTACTCCTTCTAATGGAATACCTACAGATCCAAGAGTAGCTAATAATACAACTAAAGATGCTCCGGCTACACCTGCCATACCTTTTGAAGTAATTGCAAGAACTACCACTAAGTTAATTTGAGCAAATATTGACAAATGAACTCCATATAACTGAGCAATAAATAGTGCTGCAATAGATTGATATAATGTTGATCCATCTAAGTTAAATGAATAACCAGTTGGAATAACAAAGGATACAATAGATTTTGAACAACCAAAGCTCTCCATTTTGTTCATTACTCTAGGTAATACCGCTTCAGAACTTGCTGTAGTATATGCGAGAATAATTTCATCTTTTAGAACTTTAATTAGTGAAAAAATGTTTATTCTAACCATTTTAGCTATTAATCCTAGTATTACTAAAACGAAGAATATCATACAGCCATAAACAGTAAAAGTTAACTTACCAAGAGGAATTAGGGACTTAAGACCAAATTTTGAAACGGTCACGCCCATTAAGCCAAATACTCCAATTGGTGCCACTTTCATAACTTGATTAGTTACCCAGAACATTGCCTCAGAAATCCCTTGACATAACCGAAGAACAGGCTTTGCTTTTTCCCCCACCGCAGAAATTCCTAATCCGAACATAACTGAAAAGAATATGATAGAAAGCATATTGCCTTCAGCCATGGCGCTAACAATGTTTGTAGGAACAATATTTACAATCATATCTACCATGCTGTGATTTGCAACGGATTTAGTAGTACTAACATAACTTGATATGTTAGTTTTTACAAGTGTTGCCATATCTATGCCTGTTCCAGGATGGAATACGTTGCCTGCCAATATTCCAACTAAGATGGCAACTGTAGTTACTACTTCAAAGTAAATTATAGTCTTTAAACCCAATCTACCAATTTGTTTACCATCTTCTCCACCTGCAATTCCAACAACAAGTGCACAAAATATAATTGGAACTATGATCATTTTAATTAGACGTATGAAAATATCGCCTAAAGGTTGTAAAAATGGTATAACTGCTGGGTTACCATAGAAAATAGCACCCACTATAACACCGAGTGTAAGTCCGATAAGAATCTGTGTACCTAGTCCAAGCTTTAATTTTTTCATCCAGTGTTCTCCTTTGAATTTTCCCTTAGTAAAATATTAATTAATATTATGTATTTAAAACAAAAAAAATGCTCTATTTGTTATTATAGAGTTAAGTAAATTTTTATTTGCAATTTAAGCTTTATTGTAGTACTAGCTTGTGTAAAATGCAAGTTTTATTTTTTATGAATTCATTTGTATAAAAAAACAATCAATTAAAAAAATATATATAACAGCCTATTATATTGTATGTCTTTTATTTTGGTTAAACAAAACAAATAGAGTGAAAAGAAAAATACTTGCTCCATATTATTACATTGCATATTAAAACAATACATAGTAATATAATAGGAATAGTATGTATTTATTAGATTCAGTAAATATAATGAATCTAAAACAATTTAATATTTTAAAATTATCTATTATTATCTAGAGATAGTAAGAGATTGACCCGATGAAGTTTCAGCAACTACATGTTTTTTTATAGTAATTTATAAAAGACAATATTATAAATATCTAAATTAGGAAAGAGGAGTGGTGAAGGTGGAAAAACAATTAACTAGTGTAAAAAAAGTAGTACTTCTTGCAGGCGCATTGTGTGCATATTGGATTGGATCTGGATTTGCAACAGGACAGGAGGTCTTGCAATTTTTTGCAGCAAGTGGGACAAAGGGGATTATAGCTGCGTTAATTTTTGTGGCTTTAATGATACCCTTAACGTACATTTTATATGGAATAGGTCAAAAAAAGAAATTTGATAATCCATATGATGTTTTTGAGTATTATTGTGGAAAAGCCCTAGGTAAAGTTTATGTATGGTACAGTGTTGTATTGGTGTATGCTATATCTGTAGTTATGCTTGCTGGTGGAGGAGCAACAATTCATCAATATTATGGAATACCAACATATATAGGTACTGGCGCTATAGCTCTTCTTGCATTGGGAACAATATTGTTAGGGGTAGAAAAATTCATCGACATAATAGGTGTTATAGGCCCTATTAAAATTTTATTTGTGGCAATAATAGGTATTTGTGGTATTATAACTATTTTTGGGAAGCCGACTATATTGTCAGAAGCAGGCAGACTTATGCCAACATTAGGGTTTAAATCCGCCTCTTCTAATTGGGCATGGTCAGGAGCACTATATGCCTTTCTTGCTCTTATGGTTAGTATACCATTTCAGGTTAGTTGTGGAGCATCTGCAGGAAGTTTAAAAGAAGCAAGAACGGCAGCTGTTGTTGGAACTGTTGCTTTTACTATTGCAATTATTGCACTTATAATAGGTGAACTTGTTTATTATAAATTAATTATAGGTACGCAAGTTCCAACATTAGCAATTGCTAATCACATATCTCCTATATTAGGATTAATTTTTTCAGTGTTAATAGTGCTAAGTATTTATTCAGCAGTGGCTTCATTTCTATTAATGGTTGTTAGAAAATTTGCTACTGACAAAACTAAAAAGTTTAACATCATTGCAACAGTACTAACTGTAATCAGTATGTTCTTTGGAGGAGTACTTCCTTTTGATAAATTGTTGAATATTTTATATCCTTTGGCAGGATATTCAGCTATTGTTTTTGCAGGATTTATGATTTATAAAGAATTAAGAGAGAAGACTAAAGGATTAAAAAAGAATGAAGTAAATCATAGTATTTAATAGAAAAAGATTTATAATTAAGGTTTGTTGAGTAAATTGATAAATTATTGAAAGGATGTTGGATATTAAAATGGGTAAAGTTGAAATAGTTCATTGTACAATTGAACATCATGCAGTATTAGTTGCACTCTTCGCAAAATATACTATAGAGCGTTTTGGTGAAAAAGGCAAAGAGGCGATCTATGTTGGAATTGAAAATTATGGGCATGAGCGAGGAAAAAGGATGGCTAAAAGAGCAATTGCAAATGGAGATGCATTAGATTTTATAAATAGTCAAGCTTACAGTGAATGGGCTCCAGAAAAAAATACAATGGAATTTGCTATTCTCAAAACAGAACCGGAACTTGTAAGTGCTGTGACGAAATGTGAATGGTGCTCATCATGGAAAAAATATAATCTTTTGGATTATGGAAAATATTACTGCATAAATATAGATGATGCTGTTTTTAATGGTTTCAATAAAAATTTTCATATGAAAGCTACTAGTAATCTAAGCTTTGGAGCAGATCATTGTGAATTTCACTGGGAAAATCCAATGCATGAAGAGGATACGATAAAACTTGCTCAAAAGAGAACTGAACTGGGTAGTACCTGCACTAGAGATTTCAACTTTCACACTGCTCATTTGCTATATTCAATGAGTAAAACATTAAAAGATAAACTCGGCGAAGGTGGTATTCTAATTATTAGTCAAGTAGTAGAAAAATACATATTGCTATTTGGCAAAGAGTATTTTGATGTTTTAAAAAATTTCAAATAAAACAGGAGGAATAAAATATGTTAAATAAAAAGATTACATTTATCGGTGGTGGAAATATGGCCGAAGGAATCATCAGAGGAATTATTTCAAATGAAATATTTTCTCCAAAAAGCATTGCGGTTTTTGATATATTAAGTGAAAGAAGAAAATACCTTAATGTTACATATGGTATTGTAGAGGCAGAAGATGTCACAGTTGCTGTAAAAGGTGCAGATATTATTCTAATTGCAGTACTTCCTCAAAATATTGTAAGTGTTGCGCAAAATATTAAAGATCATTTATCTGAATCTACTATCATTATTTCTATATGTGCGGGAATCAAAATGGAAAAATTAGAAAATTTATTTGAAAGCCATCGCAAACTTGTTCGTATTATGCCAAATACTATGATTGACGTACAACATGGTTATAGTGCAGCAAGCGTAAATGAGCAGGTTCAACCTGAAGACAAAAAAATAGTTGAAACACTGTTAAGTGCATTAGGACAGACAATGTTCATAGATGAAAACCTCTTTAATGCATTTACTGCATATAGTTGTGCTGGGCCTGCCTACATAATGTATTTTCTTGCAGCGCTTATAGATTCTGGAGTGGAATCTGGTTTTTCCCGTAAGGATGCCACAGCTATAGCTTTAGAGAATTTAATTGCTTCTGCACTAACCATTCAAAAAACTGGAAAACATCCTTACCAAATTACAGATACAATGACTTCACCAGCAGGTACAACAATTGCAGGACTACATGTGTTAAGCGAATCTAGTTTTCATGGAACCATTATGTCAAGTGTAAAAAGTGCTCTTGAAAGGACAAATGAATTGGAATAATTATTTATGTTAATTTAAGGCCTTCTTAATAAAACAATAAGGAAGTATTCTATTTTGTTAAGAGGGAATTAATATGCTATAACATTTATTTCAACATGTTGTTGCTCATTTTCAAATCCTTACTATGTAAAAAATACAAAAGTATACAACATAATAAGGTGTTATATGGATACTAAATTAAAAATTCTTATTTGTAATCTAAAGGCGTTCCCCATAGTTCTAAACGATTAAACGTAGGATAAACAGAATTAAATTTCACATAAATAGGTGCTTTATCTAAAGAGGGATTTTTTCTAAAAAATTCTCTATCTCCATATCTAAGTGCCGAAAGTGCTAGCGGTAATTCTTTTGTGAGAATGCTATTACGTACCGCTGACATTATTGGGTTCTGTTCTTTATCTACCATAACGTTAACCATAAGTGCGTACTTACTATTAATCATGGTCCATTCTGCTAGTACTTCATCCCTCATGTCAGTGATTTTATCATAATCATACTTTGCTGCAATAGTTAAAAATAATTCTCCGGTAACGTCTGAATGAGTAAGGGTATATTTCCTAGGAATAATTGGTTTTGTTTCACCTGTTCCCATGGCAAAATTAACGTGCAACATATCCGTATTGAATTTGCTCAAAGCCTTCCCTCCATAATATAAATACATTATATATATTATGAAGTTGACTGTTGTTATGTTCTTGTTATGCACTTAAAGCTAAAATACCTAAATAAAAGAGGATATCTTTTTATGATAGAAGATAAAGATAAAGAAATATATGATATTTTTTTAAGTCCCAGCATCCCATGTATTCATCTTTGCCATTAACCAAATTAGTATACTGGAATAAGAACTTAAAATTGTATCTCCAACTTTGAAGGAAGCACCTAAATTCAGTCTGAAATGTTCTAATACAGCAGTTGGTGCACCTGCAAATGTAACCTTCTCTGCCTGTTCCATCATAACTCTTCGAAATAGTACTCCTGCATGAGAAGGTGGAAATAATTTTACTACTGTCTATACAGACTGCGGTAAACTTCCAATTGGTATATAAACTGATTTGAATGGGCTAACTAAAGCCTTTAACATGTTAAACAACACCTATATAGTAAATTGTAGTTTTAGAATTTTATTTTTGGCTTTTTCCTGAAGCTTCAAAATATTCTTTATTTAATATAATTTACATTTTATATTATAATATGAAAAAGAGAGCACTACCCTTAATTAAACTAATGCTTCTTAAGTTTGTTGAAGCAATATCCATATGAAAACCAATAACAACTTTTACAAATTTTTAGAAACTTTTCGTAAGTCAGATTTTCTCTTATATTATTTAAAATGTCTTTATATAAATAAGTCCTGCCTTCTATTAGTTTAAGTTCATTTAATACTTTAGAATCAAAAACAAAAACTTTTTCATCACTTTCACAAAATCCATTTTTAAAATTATGTGGACATGCAACACAAATATCATCTGTATTGGTTACAACTCTTATACACGTATTATCTTTAAGTTTATTTACTACTTTGTCCATATTATCAGTAAAATGAAGACTATATCCTTTTCCTTTATATCCTTGAATGCACAACAAGTGATGAGCCCTTAAAATTAACATTTTATCAGACGAGCCTTTAATAAGCTATTTCTAATTTTAACGCCAACTAAATATGCAGTCCAAATTTTTGCCGAATCTAAAAGTATATAGGGAGCAACGCCTAACAGAATAGCCTTTTTTAATGATATTTTTGTTATAAAAGCAAGTTGAAGTGCACCCATAGAATAGCAAATTAATAATGATATAAATAATCTTGAAATTGTAATTATAATATTATATTCTTTTTCTATCGTTTTTCCTATAATAAAAGCTATGATAGGATAACTAATAAGGTAGCCCCCTGTAGGGCCTAATATGCAATTTAGTCCTCCACTGAAGTTTGCAAATACTGGGATTCCAATAGCTCCAAGTAAAATGTAAACAAGTTGAGATATAGCCGAAAGTTTACTACCTAAAATTATTGATGATAAAAACACTGCTAATATTTGAAAAGTAATTGGGATAGGGCTAAACGGCAATACAAAAGATATTTGTGCCAGAACCGATGTTATAGCAGCAAATAGACCTGCTACCATGATTTCTTTAATTGATAAATTTAATTTCATTAATACATCCCCTTTATGTCATTTGAATTTTTATTGTAAACCTTATAAATTTTATAGTTTACAATTAAAGTATACACAAGTACTAGAACTCAGTCAACTGCTAGCATCCTTAACATTCTACGGATTTGAGCAAAAAAAGCTAAAGTTATTTAATTAAATACAGATAATATAATAGGAATATTTTTATTGTTAATAAGGTAAGGTAACATTTAAAAAATTTAATAACTTAAATTGGAGCACAAAAAAAATGAAATGTAGGTGGTTTAAATGAAAAGCATTAAAACAAAAATAGTAATGTTTATAGGTCTTTTAGTAACATGTGTATGTCTTGCTTTTGGAGTTACATCATATCTTATTGCTTCGGGCGTACTAGTTACAAATGTAAATAATGAATTACCACAATTAGCTCAACAGGGGACAAACGTAGTACAGAATGCTCTCTTAGTGCAATGGAATGCACTTGAGGTTTTGGCGTCCCAAGATATAATTAGCAACCCTAGTGTATCTTTGCCAGTTAAGGCAGCCCTCTTAGATAAAGAGATTAAGAGATCTGGAGATGAAAATATTATTTATATTAATGCTAATGGAAATATTCAGTTAGTTAACGGAAAATCGGTTAGTGTAAAAGATCAAGTGGATTTTCAAAAAGCTCTTAAAGGTGATCGATCCGTTTCAGATCCAACAGAGAACGTGGCGAGTAAGGGCAAGATAATTATAAAATACAGTGTTCCCGTTAAATGGAAGGGTAATATTGTAGGTGTACTTTGTGCAATTAGGGATGGTAATGATCTTAGTTCTATTACTAATAAAGTTGTATTTGGGACATCAGGTAAGTCCTATATGATTAACAGTAAAGGAACTGCAATTGCTTACTTTGACCCAGCTATGGTTTTGAAAAAAAATAATATTCTAAAGGATGTAGTTAAAAATTCTAGTTTAAAAGAAATGGCTAGAGTTCAGACAGAGGCAATAAAAGGAAATATTGGATCGGGTAGCTATTCTTATAATGGAGTTTCTAAATCTGTGGGATATGCTCCAGTAAAAGGTACAGACTGGTTTCTAATTGTTACTGCACCAAAAAGTGAGATACTTTCAGGTCTAAATATTTTAAAATTAAGCATTCTTGTTATAGCTATTATTTTATTATTTATAGGTTTGATTGGTGCTTTGGTATTTGCTAAGACAATTATAAAACCAATTTTATTTATGACAAATTATTTTAAAGTTATGGCTAATGGAAATTTTACTAAAGAAATACCAATAGCATTTTTAAAAAGTAAGGATGAAATGGGTAGCCTAGCTAATTCTGTAGACATAATGCAACAATCTATAAAATCATTACTTCAAAATGTAAAGTTAGAGGCCTCTGCAGTATTTAAAAGTGCTCAGGTAGAAGAAAAACGTATATCCAACTTAATGATTCAAATTGAAGGAACTTCAGCTACAACAGAAGAGTTAGCAGCAAGTATGGAAGAAACTGCAGCATCCGCTCAGGAGATGATGGCAACTTCACAGGAGATTGAACGATCTATTCAAGTTATAGCAAACAAATCTCAGGATGGTGCAGGTAAATCAATCGAGATAAATAATAGGGCAGAGGAGTCAAAGAAGAAAGTCCGCACGGCTATAGATAAATCAACCACAGTATTTGAAAATACAAGATTAGAATTAGAAAAAGCTATAGAAGCATCTAAAGTTGTTGAGGAAATAAATGTGTTATCTGAATCTATAATGAGTATAACTTCACAGACTAATCTATTAGCTTTAAATGCAGCTATAGAGGCTGCAAGAGCTGGTGAATCAGGTAGGGGGTTTGCAGTTGTTGCAAATGAAATTAAGATGCTCGCGGAACAATCAAAGAACACGGTTATTGAAATTCAAAATATAACAGTTAAAGTTAGTGAGTCTGTGAAGAATCTTTCTGAGAGCTCTAATAAATTGTTGACCTATACTGGTAGTGATATAAAAGATGATTATATATATATGTTAAGCATTGGAAATGAGTATAGCAATGATTCTGAATTTGTTAAAGAACTAGTTACAGATTTTAGTGTTACTTCTAAAGAACTTTTAGAATCTGTAGGGGACATGTTAAGAACAATAGATGGTGTTGCGCAGGCATCTAACGAAGGGGCTAGTGGAACTACTGATATAGCTACTAGAGTGATAAATGTAAGTAACAGTTCTAATGATGTACTAACTGAAACTCTAAAGGTGAAAAATTGTGCTTTAAAATTAGAAGAAGAAATAGATAAATTTACAATTTAACTATTTAAAATGCAATAATTTGGCACCTCATCCCAATATTTATTACAAGAAATAATAGTAGAGCTTACTAAGGATTTATAGAGTTAATTTAAGAAGCAGAAATGCTTCTTTTTTTTATTTTAAAAGGTTAAATTGGTTCATAATAATCTTCCTAGTAAATTGGAGTTTTAGAATTTTATTTTTGGCTTTTTTCTGAAGTTTAAAAATATTCTTTATTTAGTATAATTTACATTTTAGATTACAATATGGAAAACATCAATTAAATTTAAGTTAAAATTAAATGAACCATTTAGCAGATAAATCTATCTAATTAGTGTAAAGCAAAAAAGTAGCGCTACAATTTGCAAGGAAAGGTAGGAATTCAATTGAACAAGGCTATATTTACAGACAAAGTTATTGAGATGCAATCTATTTTATATCATGTGTCTAAATCAATTTTGATTCATGAGCAAGATTGTGAGGATGCAGTTCAGGGGGCAATTTTAAAAGCCTATAACAAATTAGATACACTAAAGAAAGAACAATATTTTAAAACATGGTTAGTTAGGATACTAATAAATGAATGTTATAGTTTGAAAAGTAAAGAACATTCACAAGTACCTTATGAAGAATACTTTGAGTCTGACAAGGCTGATGATAAAAAGGATTATAGTGAATTATATATGGCCATTCAGAATTTACCAGAGCGTATTCGTATTACAATTGTTCTTTATTATGTAGATGGATATTCAGTAAAAGAAATTAAACAGATTTTAGGAATACCCACTGGAACTGTAAAAAGCAGGTTATCAAAAGGACGAAAATCAATAAAAATAAAATTAGAGAATATGGAGGTAAATTATGAATGCCTATAATTGGAATAATATCTTTCCAGATATGCCTAAAAGTTTTAAAAGCAAGGTAAATGCAACATTAAGCAGTTTACCGGAAAAAGAGGAGAATGATGAGATGGAAAATAATATAAAACCATATAAAAGAGGATCAATGAGGAGAAAGATTATTATTATATTAGCGGCTACTATGGTAATAGGAACGACTGTATTTGCAGCAGGAAAAGTAGGGAAAATACAGTCTATATATGGAAGTTCAAGTACTATACCAACATATACTACTATACCTACAGTAGAACAAGTTAAAAATGATTTTAAATTTAATCCTAAACTAGTTGATAAATTTGACAACGGATACACTTTTGCGGATGGATATACCGACAATCAAAAAGGTGTTGATGAGAATGGCAATACTGTAAAAAAAACAAAATCCCTTGATTTTACGTATACAAAAGGTAATGACAAATTATATCTTTCTATGGAAAACGGAATGTTAGGTGAAAGATCAAATAAAGAAACTGTTGTTAATACTTGTAACGGTATAGATTTATATTATAGTTCATCTGTTTATAAGGTTGTACCAGCAAATTATAAATTGACAGAGCAGGATAAGCAGGATAAATTGTCCGGTAAATATGTGTTCAGCTATGGAAGTGACAAGATAGAAATCTCTCAGTCTCAATATTTAGAGTGGATGCAAGGTGGAATTCATTATTCTTTATTAGCAATGGATTCTAATATATCGAAAGATGAATTAGTTAAAATGGCACCTCAAGTTATCCGTACCAAATAATAATGTTTTAGTTGTAGACGGCGCCAGTGGTCCACTAACCATAAGCGCTATTAAAAAGCTCCAGTAAATATTTAAACTTTGTATTAACTATCTACAAGTTTATTTTATGTAACACAAATATTAAAAGTAGCTAAGATTAAGTCTTAACTACTTTTTCAGTTTCCTCATAGTTAACACTTCGAAATAATTGAAATATAAATAATTATTAACAAAAAAAGGATTTTTAATTGCTTATGTAGAATATTATTGAAAATAGTGTAAATTCAATTTACAAATAATTAAATTAGGAGGAATTGTTTATATGAAAAAAAAATCTTTAATTATAGGATTAATAATAGGAACTGTATTTATCTCCACATTTTCTATTTTAAAACAGCTAAATAATAATTCTAAAATAGCACCAAGTGTTAAACTGGCATCAAGTGCTAAATTGGCATCAAGTGTTAGCCAATCATTTGCCAATGGAACCGTAGATAATTTAATATCTGAGTCTCCATATATAGTTGAAGCTGTACAAATCGGCGAACAAACCGAAACAAACTATACGGGAGTTACATTTGTTACCAATAAGCTTAAAATAAAGCAAGTACTTAAAGGGGATTTGATTTCAGCCAACGATGTTATTACTTTATTGCAAACGCAAATAGATGAAGATCCAGTTGTTAAAAAGAATGGACATGTTTTATTGTATTTAGAAAAATATTCAGGTTCTATTGTAAAAGATGCGTATGTATGTAAAGGATTATACCAAGGTCACTATGATATTAGCGATAATGGAACTTTAGTTAATTCCTTTGATATGAAAAATTTAAACCCTGATTTAAATGAAGATTTAAAGAAAAATAATAAGTTTAAAGACTTAACTACAAAAATTAAAGACCATAAAGCAAAATAAACTTTATGTTTATGACTGCGCTCCTAAATCTGAAATTACTGAAAACACAACTGACGAAGATATTGATTGAATTGCCGGTAACGGTACTTGGCAAAGCTTACTCTCTTAAACCTACAATAATATATGTAAATATAAATGTAAATGAAACAAGAGAGGACTCTTTATTAAAGGCTTCTCTTGTTTCATTTTTTATTCCCTTATCCAAGAAAAAACATACTCCATATTCTCAGGCAATTCTATCTCTGGCTTAGATGCCGCATTAAAATGACCTTTAATACCTTTTTCTTTAAGTGAAAAATCAAAGTGTGCTGCGGCAATTCCCATATCTACTCTTTGGATATCGTAGGGGAATCTATCGCTATATCCAGGTTCTTTATATTCATAAAAATGGAAGTCACCATCTTTAAGAAGTATTCTCCACGGCTGTTTATTTGATGCTGATGGTGCTAATCGAACAATTTCTAGTGGAAAGGCAAGACTACCGGCTTCTTCACTCGTAAGAGGAGACTTAAAATCATTTTTATAAAATAATTGATCCCATTCTTTACGCTTATCTGCTTGAATCATTGTTCTCATTTCTATCTCTTTTTCATGCTTAGTGGCGGCGGCATATCCATAAGGTGTTATAATTGGGAATAATTCTCCTTCTTTAATCTTCATAGCATCTGCAAAGCCTTCACGATCGAAGGTTCCTCCGAGCCAGCAAGTTCCAAGATCAAGATGTGCTAAATAAAGAACTACTGCTTCCATTTCATATCCCAATGCTTCGAGTGCCATTGGTTTTAACTTAATAGTTGTTCCGATGTATTGCTTTGACCCTTTAATAACTCCGTATGTTCCAAGTTTTTCTTTGTTTTTTATGTCCTTGTCATCAAGATAGTGAAACTTGACTTTATTTCCAAATGGATTATCCAAAGAATCAATAAAAGATTCAATATCTTTTCTTTTAGCCGGTTCAATTTCTCTTTCCATATAGTTTCTTACACTGTATCTTTTTTTTACTGCATCTTCAATTGAAAAATCAATATTCATTTATTATACCTCTTGTAAAATATATTTAGGTTATTAAAGGCAACCTATAATCCTTTCTAATAATACAATGCAATTGTATTCAATTACATTGTATACAATTGACAATGAGTTGTCAATAAAAATAATACTCTTTTTATTAATATTAAAAAACCCCTCGAAATTTACTCGAGAGGTTATAAATGAATTCTAATTAGTTATTAAAATTTGTTAAGATGCATCAATTTCGTCTAGAGTTTTACCTTTAGTTTCAATACCACCAAAAGCAACCACTAAGGCAACTGCTGCGAACACTATAGTTAGCATAATAAATACATAAGTGAAGCCAGCCTGCTTACCTTTAGTTTCATACACAACTCCAACGATATAAGGAGCGGCGATGGCACCAATACGTCCAATTGCAGCTGCCCAACCGGTTCCGGTGCCCCTAATACGTGTAGGATAAACTTCTGGCGTATAAGCGTACACCGCGCCCCAAGCTCCTAGACTGAAAAAGTAAAGTAGGCATCCAAAAACAAGCACAGTAGCTGAGGATGTCGCTTGACCAAATAAGTATGCGGACACGGCAGTTCCTGCTAAGTAGCTTACTAAAACTGCTTTACGACCAATCTTTTCTATTAGATATGCCGCACTGTAATATCCGGGTAACTGAGCAATGCTAATAATTAATGTAAATTGGAAACCCCTTACTAAGCTGAAACCTTTGCCGACAAGGAGAGTTGGAGTCCATAAAACAAACCCATAATAACCAAAATTAATACCTAACCATAAAATCCATAACACAAGGGTACGCTTAAAATAGGTTTTAGACCATAAATCTGAAAGCTTAGAATTACCTATTTTTTCATTTTCTAGCTGACTGGTTACAGCCACTTCATTATTTTTTACTCCAGCTTGTTGCTCCATTTTACTTACAATTTCATCTGCCTCTTTGAAGCGTCCTTTTTGTTCCAGGAATTGAGGAGATTCAGGAATATTCCTTCTCAGATAGGCTGCATACAGTGCTGGTATTCCTCCCAATAAAAAGCCAATACGCCAGCCATAAATAGGAATCAAGAGGTAAGAAATTAAAGCTGCAACGATCCATCCCCAAGCCCAGAAGCTCTCGAGCAAGACCACCATTCTACCACGAGATTTAGCGGGCGAGAACTCACTAACCAAAGTAGATGCTGCCGGCAACTCTCCGCCCAAACCTAATCCCGTTAAAAACCGGAAGAATAACAATAGGCCAAAGTTTGGCGCGATGCCAGATAATATACTAGCGAATCCATATAACACAAGGGTAAACGTAACGACTGTTTTTCTACCCCATTTGTCAGCAACCATTCCAGCAACTGCCGCACCAATAGCCATTCCAATCGC
Source organism: Clostridium estertheticum (assembly GCF_026650985.1). Taxonomy (GTDB): domain Bacteria; phylum Bacillota; class Clostridia; order Clostridiales; family Clostridiaceae; genus Clostridium_AD; species Clostridium_AD estertheticum_C. The sequence goes on along the minus strand of NZ_CP086239.1, from coordinate 3,071,964 downwards.
CGAAACACTGCCGAGTAATCCCAAATCAGTGGGAGTAAGTTTCCACACCTTTCCAATTGAAGCCATCACACCGGCGACCATCCCTTGATCCATGGCATCAAACATCCATCCGATACCTACTAAAAACAGCACTCTCCAAAGCATTGGCGTAACTGGCAATCTTTCAATTCTTTTTGAAATATTACTCATATAATTCATCTCACTTTCTTTTTTGATTTTTTTATACTTGTAATAATACACTAGTTATACAACGAGTGTATATACATATATGTATACACTTGTTATAGTATAGTATATACACATACACAAATACAATAGTATACTAGTTATTTTAAAAAATAAATTCTGTCATATTGTGAGCCATCTGAGGAAGAAAAGAATATCAATGCTTAAATCCTTTTGAGAAACTATATGAAAAAGAAATCTTTAATTATAGTTGAAGCTGTACAAATTAGCGAACAAACTGAAACAAACTATACGGGAGTTACATTCACTTTGAGGCTATTATACATTTAAATAATTGTAAATATTATTAATTTATGGTAATTGTGATATAATAAAGTATATATTGTTAGTCAGAATTGTAAATTTTCACGACATAACACAATAGTATTTTCTAAATACATTTAGGAATAAATAGTATATATATTTTATAAGTTTAGTTGGAGGGGGTGAGGGTTACATTATTCCAAAATTATGAGGAGGTATATATGATTAATTTTAAGAATCTTACAAAAAAATATAAAGGTTCGGAAATAGTAGCTCTTGATTCATTTACTCTTGATGTAAATGATTATGAAATTATTTGTTTATTAGGTCCTAATGGTGCTGGTAAAACTACATTAATAAAAGCCTTAACGGGCTTAGTTATTCCGGATAATGGAGAAATTTATATTGATGATAAAAAAATTAATACTGAAAAGATCAACTATTTAAAGGATATAGCTGTAGTTTTAGAAGGTGCTAGAAATCTTTACTGGAGGATAAGTGTAAAGAGTAATTTTTATTATTTTGGTGCATTAAAGGGAATTAGTAGAAAACAAATTGATTCTAATATAAAAAAATATAATGAATTATTTAATATTAATGATCTTTTAAATAGAAGGGTCAATACTCTATCTCTAGGTCAAAAACAAAAGGTAGCTATAATTGCTAACATATTACTTACACCTAAGATACTAGTACTAGATGAACCCTCTAATGGATTAGATATCGAGGCTAAAGAAATGTTATTAAACTTACTAAATATTATAAAAAAACAAAATAATACTACCGTATTAATAGCTTCACATGATGTGGATTTCATTAGAAGAGCAGTAGATAGAATTGCAATTTTAAATAATGGGAAAGTGCAAGAAATTTTAGTTAACGATAATATTTCTAATAGTTTAATTGAAGAAAAATATTTAAAAATTGTTTCAGCTTAATCCTATTATTTAACTCAGAGAGGAGAATCAAAAATGAAATATTTAAATGCATTATGTGCTGAAATAAAGATTTCTTTAGAAAGTACATGGTCTTACAAAATGAATTTTATAAGCGATATCTTATTTATAGGGGGCTTGTACACAGCTTTATTGTTTTTGGGTACTGGAACTAGCCTAGGTAACTATTATGGATCACCTGAAGATTCTAAATCCTTACTATTAATAGGATATATATTATATAGTTTTTCTATACTTGCAATAAATTTAGTAAGTTCTAATATAGAAGCCGAAGCTACAAGAGGAACACTAGAACAAAAGTTAACCTCAATAATTCCACTATATGTTTTAATGATAGGCAGACTAATTTCCGGTATGTTAATTGAACTTGTAGAATTAGCTATAATACTTATTTTTTCTGTTTTGATTTTTCATGTAGGAATATCCATAAATCTTAATGTTATTATTACTTTATTAATTACTATTGCAGGAATGTATGGTATGGGATTAATGTTTGGTGGGCTCACACTGAAGTTTAAGAATATAGGTAGAATAATGTATATCATTCAAACATTATTATTGTTTGTTTCAAATACATTAACAGTTGTTTCAGATAAGTTTTCAATTATTAATTTGATCCCCTTAACTACTGGAAATGACCTTATTAGAAAGGCCCTTGTTGGACAGGCAATTCCTATGTCAGAGTATTTAACATTAGCTGCAATTTCTCTAGTATGGCTTGCAATAGGGATTGTTACTTTCAATTTTCTTAAAAAATTGAGTAGAATTGATGGACTTGTAGGCTCTTATTAAGGATGTACTAATAATTATTGCGATTGAAACGATGTTAATATCTAAAATAAGTAATTATAGTTTGTTTCGAAAATGTTGTTTTACGGCTTATCTACTGGTTAAACAATTCTTTCTGGAGGTTTGTATTATGTTTATCAAAAAAGATTTCATATTTAGGCTTATTGCTTCTATATTATTTGTTTTTACAGCATATTTACCAAATGGTAGCATTATAAAAATAGTTGCGTTGATAGTGTGGCTTATTGCAGTATTTTTAGAATCTATAAAGAAACTATGGTCTAAGTATAAAACCAAAAGTAATGACAACCCCAAAAAGTGATATAAAAGCACTTGTCCTATTCCACCTTTTCGGGTGGATAGGCAAAAACACCCTTAGTAACAAAGAATAAGATACACAGACATATTAAAAAATCATTCAACATAATAAGTCTGAAAACAACAAATGCGGTGAAATTTTATTATTTCACGGCATTTGTTGTTTATGCACATCTAGTCTATAGAATCAAAGTAAATGTAACTCAATTGTGTTACATTCACTTTGAGTTTCATCAGTAGGTTAGTACATAGTTAAAGAGTATTATTAATTAATGTTAATCTGTTTTTGATATACCTTTAAAAGAAATGATCAAACCGAATAGAACTAATAGATACCAGACTCCATTAACATCAAAATCAGGTATAATTGCAAATATGCCTCCGGCTAAAGTTAAGTTTATTCCTAAAAGCAGTACTTTGATTCCAGAGGTACCTTTATCAAATGCATAAATTATTGAATAGGGTACCATTATTATTATAGCTAAATATGTTATTATAAGGTCAAATCCCATGTTGATCTCCCCACAGCTTGTGTATTTACATATAATAATTTCTTAATATGTATTATGAATACGACATAAAAAATTGCTTAATTCTGATATTTTTATATTCCATATAATAGAGCTTAATCCTTTTTTTTATTTAAAATGACGTGAAACAAAAACGTTGAAAGTTAATTTTATATTTTTGGCCATTCTTTTCGCAAAGTAATATATAATATTACCCAAAACCTTTTTGTATAGTGGAAGGGGTATTTCTGTCGCATATGCAACAGAGACCAGTCCAGTCTTTTTCCAGTACTCATTGTCATAAAACTCACCTTCAGCTCCAGTATGGCTCATCCCATGAAATATATTATAAACTAACAAACTCACAAATATTGGAGAATATAATTTTCCACCAGAGACATCACTGTAGAATTTTTCAGCAACTATTTTGCACTTTTTGACCACCTTTTTAGAAGGCTTATATCCTCCGTAACTATTCGATATAACTGGGAGTTCATATCCGCAATTAAATCCCCAACATACAAAAGTTTCTCGTAAGTATTTTGTGCATTTTTTAGCGCCACTTCCACCTGCAGTCGATATCGGTTGTTATGCAGCTATAACTAGACTATACCATCATTCATACTTTTATAATAGCAATAAACTACCGTATTGTTGCTATTTTTGACCTCTAATTGAAAATATACACTACTTTTATGCATTATTCCATACTTATTATATTAAATAAAATATCCCAAGAATTTGAGAGTGATTGAAATAATTCACTACTTATTTTTCAGCATAAAATTTCAAAGCTTTTCCGATAAATTTAGCCGAACCCTTCCCATATACCTTATCTGCAGCATTTATATTTTTACTGGCATTTGTTAAATAAAGATCAGCTAAACTGGATAAAAACACCTTATAATTCAAACCCGTATCTCCTACATAAAATTCCTTATTACTTTTAGTTGTATCTGCTATTTCTTGGACAATTTGTTGAATCTCTTCTGAGGTAGGATCTTTACTTAAGTCAACTGCAAGCTTGTCATATAATCTTTCTAATTTAGGTCTTTTATCTTTTAAATAAATTTTAAAAACTTCTCCAATAAATTCAGCCGCACCTCTTCCATAGTCCTTATCAACTGTTTTTATCCACTTTGGATCTTGCAAATATTTTTTTGTCGTATAATACCAATAATCATCCCCTTTTTTATCCATTTTAAAAATTTCATAATCTTTTTTAGCTGTATCCGTTATCTCTTTAGCAATTTGCTGAATTTCTTTTGCAGAAGGGTCTTTGCCTAAGTCTATTGTAAGTTTTTCATATAGTTCTTTTAATATAGGGTGGTTATCTTCAAGGCAATCTTTTTCAAATTCTTTGCGTTTTTCTGCTATAGTTATTAACGTTTCATTATATAAAGTTTTCTTCATGTCTTCGGCACATTTCTTTATACTTCCATAAGCTTCTATAGAGTTTTTAGCAATTTTAGCTTCATTAATTTTTATATGTTCAATCATCTCATCAAATTTATCTATACTTCCCCAAGTCTTAATTACTTTATCCATATTTTTTTTCTTATATTCTTCCCAAACGTTATAATATTCCGTCATATCAAATTCTTTAAAACTCATAGTATTTGCTCCTTTTAAGGTTTTATTTATAAGCTCTATCAAGCTATTCACTCTATCACGTTTTATAATGAGTAGCTTTTTTTGATTTTCCAGAGACTGCATTTTATCAAAGTGGGTACTAACCATGATTTCTTTAACTTCTTTCAAAGGTATATCAAGTTCCTTAAAAAATAAAATCTGTTGCAAGGTCCCAAGAGCTTCATCGTCATAAAGTCTGTAACCTGCATCTGTAAAATTACTTGGTTTTAACAATCCTATTTTATCGTAATAATGTAACATGCGCACACTTATTCCTGTCAAATCCGAAACTTGTTTTATTGTTTTCATTGCTGCACCTCCAACTTTGATTTTAGAGCTATCAATACTTTCTATCACTCGCCGGCTATGAGTTTTTGTCAATATACTTAAGCTCTATTTTTATATTACACTATGACATTGTGTTAGGGTCAACACTTTTTTATAATTTTTTTTTAAAAGCATCAAGCCTCTAATTTAGTTAGACAAAATAATTTGAAGTACCCTGGCTACAATATGTTAAAGGTAACAATATCTTTGGTATCAAATGGACAGAAGGCTCTGGATATGAAGTTCAAGAATTTAATACTCATGAATTTATAAATGGAGTAAACACTCCCATGATATGCAGGTTTAGAAAGTATGATACGCTGGGCGACAGCATTCTGGACCAGGGAAAGATTTTAAGCTTTAGCAGGTACAAATCTGTAATAACATCTAAAGACTACAAAGAAGCTTGCCAGAACGTCTATAACTCTTTCTACTGAACTGACGAGGAGTACCCTGAGAAACTAATAGCTATAATTGAACAAAATAAACTTTATGTTTATGACTGCGCTCCTAGATCTGAAATCACTGAAAACACAACGGACGAAGATATTGATTGATAGGAAGATAATATAGATTATTTATAATAATGTAAATATAAATGAAACAAGAGAGGCCTCTTTATAATGGCTTCTCTTGTTTCACTTTTTATTCCTTTATCCAAGAAAAAACATACTCCATATTCTCAGGCAACTCTAGCTTCGGCTTAGATGCCGTATTAAAATGACCTTTAATACCTTTTTCTTTAAGTGAAAAATCAAAGTGTGCTGCGGCAATCCCCATATCTACTCTTTGGATATCGTAGGGGAATCTATCGCTATATCCAGGTTCTTTATATTCATAAAAATGGAAGTCACCATCTTTAAGAAGTATTCTCCACGGCTGTTTATTTGATGCTGATGGTGCTAATCGAACCATTTCTAGTGGAAAGGCAAGACTACCGGCTTCTTCACTCGTAAGAGGAGACTTAAAATCATTTTTATAAAATAATTGATCCCATTCTTTACGTTTATCTGCTTGAATCATTGTTCTCATTTCTATCTCTTTTTCATGCTTAGTGGCGGCGGCATATCCATAAGGTGTTATGATTGGGAATAATTCTCCTTCTTTAATCTTCATAGCATCTGCAAAGCCTTCACGATCGAAGGTTCCTCCGAGCCAACAAGTTCCAAGATCAAGATGTGCCAAATAAAGAACTACTGATTCCAATTCATATCCCAATGCTTCGAGTGCCATTGGTTCTAATTTAATAGTTGTTCCGATGTATTGCTTTGAGCCTTTAATAACACCGTAGGTTCCAAGTTTTTCTTTGTTTTTTATGTCCTTGTCATCAAGATAGTGAAAATTGACTTCATTTCCAAATGGATTATTTAAAGAATCAATAAAAGATTCAATAGCTTTTCTTTTAGTCGGTTCAATTTCTCTTTCTTGATAGTTTCTTACACTGTATCTTTTTTTTACTGCATCTTCAATTGAAAAATCAATATTCATTTATTATACCTCTTGTAAAATATATTTAGGTTATTAAAGGCAACCTATAATCCTTTCTAATAATACAATATATAAATTGCGTTAAATTACATTGTATACAATTAATAATGAGCTGTCAATAAAAATAATACTCTTTTTTAGGTACCCACCAAATGATACGAATACTGTCTAAGTATGAATATTTCAAAGGAGTTGTTCACTTTAGTTAATATACTATTTTATTAAACTTGCACCTAGTTCAAATGCTTTTTGACAATCTAAAGGAAATTGAATTTTTCTATGTGCTGCTTTTGCTTCTTCAGAAAAGGCATTAGATTTATATTTTGAGTAATCATCAAATTGGTAAGTATTATTTGAATACATAGCTAATGGTTTTGTAAATATATGCTCAATAGTAGATTCAATGTGATCGAAGGTTTTTAAATAACCAAGTTTATTCATTACTTCTTCTGGAGCATTCATTGTATAAATGAATGCTGTTGGCATCTTCTTTGGTGAAAGTGTAGAATAATTCTCATCATAAACTAAATAAGGAAATATTAGTCTTTCTATAAATGATTGTAATTGACCTGTTATAGTACCCAAATATATTGGAGAACCAAAAACAATCCCATCAGCTTGAGATACCTTTTCTAAAACTTCTTGAATATCGTCTTTTACTGCACATTTTCCATAACTTACACCGCCAAGTCTTTTGCAGGCAAAACAGCTTTTACACCCAGTATAGTTCAAATCATATAAATTAATTATTTCAGTTTCAATTTCCTTATCTTTTGCAGCTTCTTTTACTCCCTCTAAAGCTTTTTGAAGTAATGTAGCCGTATTTTTATTTTTTCTTGGGCTTCCGTTAATAGCATAAACTTTCATAGTAACACTCCTTGTATTTCTTTATATTTTTTTCACTTATTTTGTATGCTATAATTATATATCATAAAGATATAAATACATAAGTACGCAGTTTTTTCTGTGTTAGTATTAAAAAGTATACTATTGAATTTAAAGGAGTTATAATTATGAATAATGATACGGATTGCAATGTAGAATTGCCTAATAATAAATACGAGACAAAATGTCCACTTATATACGCATTAGAGATTATTGGGCAAAAGTGGAAGTTGCCTATTATGTGGTACTTATTTGATAATAATTTCACTAGATATAATGAATTAAAACGAAAAGTTAAAGGTATTACTAATATGATGCTTACAAAATCTTTAAAGGAATTGGTAGAACATAATCTTATTGTTAGAATCCAATATGAAGTGATTCCTCCTAAAGTTGAATATGCTCTAACAGAAAGAGGTAAATCGCTACTTCCTGCATTGAATGAATTGTCTATATGGGGCGAAGAACAACTTAAACTTGATAAGTCGAAATAAAATTTTTAAACGCTTCTCATTTACTTTAATGCGCAATCTTTATATGTGTCGACACAAGTACCCCCAGATCATAATATGTGAAGGTTTTAGTATATAACATATACAGCGAAAGTTCATATTAAACTTATTTTACGTACTTTTAAAATTAGTATATAAATTTGAGAGTAGTATGTATTTTTAAAAAAATAAAAAGACCTAGCAATTACGCTAGGGAAAAGGAGTAATAATATTTGAATTGTATGATATAGAATAGTCATTACATACTCAAAAGGTTCCAAATTTTTTTATGCTTCCTAAATTTTTAAAAAAATCAAGTGTCATGAAAAACAGACTTTTCACGGCAGTTGTGTAGCATATGAAGACTTATTTTGAAGAATCTTTTGCTTTTTTATTAATGTTTTCTTTAATCATTTTCTTTAAATTATTATTTTTTTCAACTAATGATTTATTTTTATTGATTCCTTCTTTAATCTTTTCTCTCAAATTATCATTTTTTTCAATTAATGATTCATTTTTTAATTCTAACCTTTGTTTTTCCAATTTCATTTTTTGAATTTCTAACTGTATCTTAGATTCAGATTCTTTGATTATCTTAATTCCTTTAATTAATCTATTCGCTAAGCTCTCTCGTTCCACTTCTTTTTCTCCTTTTAAGAATTATCAATTTAACTTCACTATGTGTTCGATTTTAATCCATCTACCAAAATATTATCTCTCTAATAAATAGTATAATACTACTTATCACAATAAGATTTAGAAAAGTTAAATGTTGTGAAAATATAATTGAACTAAACTGCTAAAAGCGGTGGCAGATTTTCCACCAACAGAACTACATTGTCTTCAAGTCAAATTAACATTGTAATCAGTGAAATTAATTCCTACTACTTTTTCAGTTTCCATTTTAAATTTATATAATCCAGCTTTAGCTTCAGGTACTAATTGTCTGTTTGCCAATGTAACCACTCCTTTTAAATTTATTTTGGTATGATAGTATCTTGTGCAAAAATATAAAACTTATAGCAGCAAATTAAAGGCGAATATTATAAGTGTGAGAATAGTTATATATTTTTTTATAAGTAACTTACATACACTAAATTAATTTAATTATATTAATATTATAATAATTATTTTAATATTGAAATTTTAAATTAATCCAATAAGGAGGTTATTACTATGTCAGATTTAGCTAAAAAAGATAACGTGGAAAGTAAAATTCCTAGCCAAGAAACAAAAAAGGAATATGCTAAAATGAAAATAGAAGCAGGTAATGAACTAGCATTTTCTAAAGATTCTAAAAAAATCAAAAAGATGTAATTATGGAATATAAGTAGAAGAAGGTCTCATTTATTTAATATCAGAACTTTACTCTTAAATTATTTCTTAAATTTAAAAAAGTATTTTACACAATTTCAGAAAAATAAAAAATGCAAAGACTGAAGTAACTAAGCCTTTGCATTTAAAAACTAGCCCCAAAAATTATTGGGTAATATTATGTTCTTAATTATTGAAATCAAGATTTTTGTAAATAAAACGATAATTTTTATAATCAGTTGCAGAGTTTTTGGTAAGGGACATAAGCAGCTGCTAATCTAACATTTTTTATTACAGTCTCTTGAGGTACACAATTATTTGATGTTGAACACTTCTCAATTTTCGTATTCCATTTTTAACCTCCATATAACATATAACATATAACATATTACTATATTCAATAATTTTAATTAAGTTCTTCTTTAAGAAGTACAGTAAAACCTAATTATAATAAATGGATAATTCTCATACGGTAGCAAAATGAGTGCTTTGTAATATAATAAATATGGATAATAATTAATTGGAGTATTTAGTGGTTTTACTAGAACGGGACTCAATAGCTTTCCTGCTTTAGATGATTTAAACTTTACAGCAGAAAAGGTAATGTTAAACTTTAAAAAATATCTTGAGATATTACTTTATAAAATATCTGACAAAAAAACATTAGGTAGCCTTGTACCACTTGTTCTTGACCACATGAATAGAGAAGAGTGTTATTACTTAACTAAGCTTGCAACAGTTTCTGAGACAAAATCACCTAATTGTGATCCTACAAAACCTAGGATTTAACAATCCCCACATCATTAAACATTCAAGAGAGCCTGAGTGGCTCTTTTTTTATGTGGTTTATGAGTTATAGTAAACACTTTGTTTTAAATCTATTTTATAGGTTAATAACTTTTATATTACACATAATATAACGTAGTAAAATTTTATAATTTCGGAGGTATTAATATGAGACAACTATCAGAAGGAGAATTATTATCCCTTACATCTTTGTTAACTATGGAAAAAGACGGTTTGGCTGTTGCTAAAGTAATGAAGAAACTAATAAGCGACGAAGATTTACAAAAGCAAGCTGAAACTGGAGTTTTAGCAATGGAAGGAAGAATAAAAGGAGTACAACAATTTATTAACGAAAACCAAGTAACAATTACAGGAGGTACAAAATAATATGGGGACTTTAATCAACAATATTGTTAAAGGAAATACAGATATTAATGATGAAGTAATAGCTGGAAATATGATTGGTTCTGCAACAAGTGCAGCAGATGCATATCTAGCTGCAACTTTGACAAGCTCGACACCTGAACTAAGAGCGTTATATTCAACTAGCTTAAATGGCATAATAGGTGGCCATTCAGCATTAACAGCCCTAGCTGTAAATCGCGGATGGGCAACTCCTTATAATAAACCTTCTCAGCAATTAGCAGATACTTATAAAAAATCTGAAACTACAGTTGAAAATAAATAATTTATTTTACATTAAAAAAACATTGGATTATAATTTGCAAATACTATTCTAATAAAATAAGATACCGCATTAGGCATTCATCCTAATGCAGTATCTTATTTGTAATTATTTTGTTATATCATAAAAATAAATGGAGGAGCAAATTTATTTAATTAGAGAATGTCACTACTACTAATTAAAACAACAAATTATACCGCCTTTTCGTACTGCTTGAGATGCCATTTCTATTGCAGATTTAGAGCCAACTTGAAGTTTAAGTGCGCTATCTACTTTCTCAATTGTTGACATCTTGCCATCCATACCCACACAATCTATAACTGAATCAGCACCCCCACTTGTTAAATCCTTAATATATTCTCCTGTATTATCATATTATATAAATCAGTATATAGTAATTAAAATACAATTTAATATAAATATGGTATTAAGTATTTTTATATTGTTATTATTAACCAAAATAAATTCAATATACATTTTATATATCTCATTTTAGTATTCATATAAAAAATAAAGCTGGATTTGTTTACACAAACCTAGCTTTATTCTTATTCAGTGCTCTAAAGAAATAATATCTTCAATTTTAATCTGTGTTTCAAAAGTGATATCACTAGTATTACCTAGTATAAAACCATGCATAAATGGAGGACGTGGCATATTCATTGGAGGTACTGGTTTTACTTCCTTAAGATAATTTGATGTTACATCAGGAACACTGTCGCCTTTTATTAAAAGTAATGGCGAATGTTTTCCCATATGTGCAAGAATTGCAGAAGTAACGATTTCCATGGGTTTGTTTAATGTGCCGAAGGAAAAAGCATGACCTTCTTTATAATTTCTTCCCCAGCCAAATTCACTTGTAGGGCTTTTATATTTTGAAAAGTTAACAGCTATTTCATAGGGAGTACTTCCAGATATTCTAACAAGCTGCTTTACATTTGCTAGTTTAGATAATGTTTCTCCAACTGTAGTAGATATAGTTTTTTGTGAACCTATTATATACAGATTTATATCATTCATTTTTCTAATAGCATTTAAAGTACAATAAGGAATATCATTTTTTCTAACGAAAAGTATAGGATCTCCATGATGTGCAGACCAATAGGAAGAAACAATGCCTTCGGAATAATCCTCTCCAGAAACTAGTAGGACATTTTTAAAGTCTTTTCTTTCGGCTGGTATCCTACATGCAGTTTCATAATGGTTATTTCCTGTTATAAGTTTACTTGTAAAACCAGCAATTCTCAATTGATTTATTATGTTAATAGAAATATTTCCTACTAATATTACTTGGATACCATTATAGCCTTTGGGAGATAATCTCTGAATTTCTTTTAAGGTTACCAGTGTCAAATTATACGGGTCTGTAAGCAGTATGGGGGCGTTTATAGGAAAATGAACTAAAGGAGCAGATGCTATGCCATCAAATACCTCATTTTTGTTTATAAGTATTACTGCATTAGGATTCATATTAGAATAACCTATTTTTGATATTTCAGTGGCAAAGCCTACAGAACTTTTCCCACAAATCCTTGTAGTATTTAATGTAAGTGGACATACATTCATATTTAAATCCATATGTTCCTCCTAAATTTATTTATATATATAGATATATAATATGGTTAACTACCTGAAGTGGTTAACAATTAGGAAAGCCTCATTTTATTTACAGAAATAAAAGAATATTTGTTATTAACCTAGTGCTTAAATTTACTTCTATTTCTATAATTGAATCTTCATTTTCATCGATAATTTCAACGGATATTTTCTCCACTAATGTACTAAATCTATCTTTAATTGAACATACGTCTTCGTAAGCATTATTTAAACCAGAGTAATTTTAGATTTATAATATACTTTTAAATCCTTTTTTCTTTATATGAAGAACTAACCTAATACAAAGTATAATTAATATTATTAACCCTATATTAGGAATTATAAAGTTATTATTAATTACCATAAAGAATGCATTCCTACTCACATCTGTAATGTCAGATCCCATTATACTAATTAGTATCTTTCTTAAAACATAAAATCTATTTGGAATTAGTATATACATTATTATAAACAATATTGATGCAATAAATAGAATCGTAGATGTAATAGTATTATTATAATTATTTTTAATATTATGAGTTACTTTGTTCATTACATATTTAGTAATGATAACCGAAATCAATGTTAACAATATAAATCCTATAATATATATCCAGTTAAAAATATAAAAATTCATTAAGGGTAGTTTTGTTTCAAGTATGTTTGTTCCACCTCTAATAGGTAAAGCAATTATAAAAAATAAAGACATGACTATTTTTTCTATTATGAAGAACTGAATATTAATACGAATTATATTTTTTACCTTGTTTTTATCGTTATTTACTTTCTTGTTTATGAAGAGAAATGATGTTAATGTAACCACTAATGCCGCGCATACATAAAAAAATATAGAATTAACATACTTTTCTAAAAATGTTACACATGAGAATAAAAGAAGAAAATATATTAAGAACATTTCTGATAGACATTGTATCTTTTCTCTAAATGTAAAATCAGGGTACTTATTATGAGAGGGTAAGTTATTCTTAATGCTATTTCCTATAGAATTGCTTTCGCCAAAGTCTTTAATTGATAATTTAATTGCCTCATTTTCTGATAATCCCTTATCTAGGTATTCATTTTTCAAAAGTATGAGATGGTCTTTAATCTCAAATTCCAAATCTTTTTTATCGTGTTCATTTATGCCTCTTTCGTTTAAAATATCTTTAATATAAACCTCAAATCCACTCATGTTACTCCTCCTTAAAAATATTTATTAAATCCGTTACTTTATTCCATTGACTTACTTTTTCATTTAATGTAGATACCCCTTCATCTGTAATCATATAATACTTTCGTTTACCTGTTAGTTCATTCTCTTTCCAATATGATTTGATTAATTCCTTTCCTTCAAGCCTCTTTAATGCAGGATATAATGTTCCTTCTCCCATTGAATATGCACCCTCACTTTTACCCTTAATACATTTAGCAATCTCATAACCATAGGTATCTTGTTTATTAATTATTGAAAGTATAAAAATATCAACACTACCTTTCATTATCTCTTTATCCAAAACGTCACCTCCATACCTCGTATTACTGCTTAAATTAATTTTATCACTATGTACATCGTAATACAATGTAAAAATGTAAAAAAATATAATGTTTACATTTATAAAGTTGGCAATGCTTTGATTTGTACAAATTATTCCATTATGCTATTAAAATAAAAAATATTCTTCTTTGTACATATAATCACTTATAAATTCACATAAAAAAGCATCTATATTATTTATAAATATAGATGCTTTTTAGCGATTGATTAGAACTACGCTACTGTTGTGACATTTCTTATTTTAATTTGTTTTTTTCTATGAGGAACCATAAGCAAAGGTAAATTATTTAATTTAAACCATTTTACTTTACTTGTTTCTTCTCCATTTTTGATTTCTTGTCCACCTATAATTTTTCCTATAAATATATGTTGAATATCATTAAACTGAATTCTGTTATATTCACCTATTTTCATTAAGTATTATAGTAAATGACCCTTGCGTAGTCATACATTTTCCACCATTTATACTTATTAGTTTTTGTATACGAGTATAACATCAAATATTTATTCAATTATACTACTATCGCCTTATCCAAGAGTCAGAATAATAATGATAAAACGTCAAAAGTTCATGTTATATCAAGTTAAAATTTGTTTGTTTTATAGTGAGGTCATGGAAGCTAGGCATATAGCCAGAGTTCGCGTATCGGATAAAGAACTAAGCCGCTAAAGACGGTGGTAGACGAGTGCTAATTACTTTTATTTTCTTTTTTTCTTAAATAAAATAAAAAAAATAGCACCTTAAATAAGATACTACTTTATTAGAATGTACACTTCCTATAAAGTTTTATTGTCGAAATAAAAAATAAGGGAGTGTTATTATTTATGTAAGAATTAAGAGAAAAGGAAATACGTGATTATTTACTTTGTTTGTATAGGTTTGCCTCGATATAAAATTCTTTTTACTACATGAATTGTTGGCTGGAAGTTGTAATGATGGTCTAGATAGTCGCAAACATGATTAGTAATAATACCAGTAAAAATGGCACATAGAATGGTGCCTAAGCCAACACCGTCAATATAACCTAGCATAGAAAGAGAAAAGGCCAACGTAATAGCCAGACAGACTAAGTCGAAAGAAGTTTTTACCCTTTTAACAGGCACCTTTAGATATTGTGTCATGTCACGAACAAAAGTATCAAATGGTAATATCGGTAATTTGCATTTAATAAACAAACTTGCTCCATAAGTAAGAACAAAGAAAGCCACAACAAAATAAATAACACGCCAATTAAGAGTATTTGGCCAGGATGCCAAAATTATTTTATCTAAATCCAGTAATTCACTAAAGATCACTGCAATAACAAAGGAAATCAGATAGCCAACTTTAAATCTTTTTGTGACGATAATCAGAATTAGAATGGATGCGCTTTGAATCAAAAAATTCCAAAATCCAAAGGAAAATTTACTGAAAATATCGCTGAGTACAAAAGGTACTGAGGAAATCGTGGATATGCCAAAATTACTTTTTACCATCAAACTCACACAAAAACTATTTAATAATATACCTAATAACAATGCTAACTCAGAAGAAAATTTTTTTTTATAATTCATGTAAAAAACCTCGATTTAATAATATTTTTTCGTACCCCATGCATTCAAAATATAAAAAATATACTGGAATATCCAAATGATTTACTTACCATTATATCACATGATTAACATACAACATAATAAAATAATTTTCCCAAAATCTCAAAACATCAAAGAAATAGAACACAGGCAACTATGGATGAAACTTATTGATATAAATAAAAGATATTGTATCTTTGATAAAAATGAAGAAGATATAATTTTTGAGGAAAATAGTAATGAGGAAAATATTTATGAAATGCTAGACATGAAAACCAGAGAACTTAAAGCAAGAGGTATATGGCAGATGAAACGGATACTGTTGAAAAACTAACTGGCAGAAAGCCGATAGATCCTAAAGATTTATTAGAAAAGTATAGTTTTGTATGGAAAGAAAAAATAACTACTTATTGGGATTTAGGTAAAGTTCAATAATAGTAGTAACCTAATACTGTGGTACTTTTTATGAATGGATAGAGATATGATTTGAATTGTCAACGTTACCCCTAGGGGTCTGGCGGACCAACGGGCCGACTTGCTATTATTTTTAAAGATATAAATTATAAGGGATGGTTAACATACTCTAGAATAAGAATTGTTGTCCACCCCTGAATTTATTAGCGAGACTATGAGGATTTAAATCCTAAAGTGGAAAATAGCTATATTGAGCGAAGTGAATTTGCTACTAATTTAGAGTAATAATGGTATAATCAAATAAATCATTTATGTTGCAACAGTGAAAATTTTACGAAGTAGCGTGAATTTTATTAATAATGGGGGATTATTTTATGAAAATAGCGGTTTTGTCCGATATTCATGGTAATGGAATAGCATTAAGTTATGCAATAAGAGATTTTAAAAATTTAGGTATTAATAAAATTATCATTTTAGGCGATGTGGTAATGAAGGGACCAATGCCTTCACAGGTTATGGAACTATTAAATGATAAGAGTCTAGAGATTTTGGCATGGATTAAAGGTAATACAGATATGTGGTTTGAAGAGATTTCTGAGACTTGTATGCCTTCATCAGTTAAAGAACGACAATTGTATTTATATTATAAATATGCAGAGGATAATTTAAAAAAGGAACAAATATTATTTATTAAAAATTTGCCATTCGAGTATTCATTGTTACTGAATGGATTTAAAATACTTTGTGTTCATGGAACACCAAAGTCTATAGTTGAAGCAATTGATGATAGTGTTTCAGAAGATGAAATTAGAAAAGCAATAAATGGTGTTAATGAACAAGTGATTTTATGTGGTCATTCTCATACTTGTTTTATAGGGGAAGTGAATAATAAAAAGATATTCAATGTGGGAAGCATTGGTAATTCACTTGATGGAGATAATAGAATATCCTATGGTATTTTAGATATTTCAAAAAAAGAAATTAAATTTGCAAACAGAAGGATTGAATATCCAATAAATGAAATTATCGATATATCAATTAAAAATAAGTTTCCTCTTTTAGATGAATATAAGAGCGTTATTTTGACCGCTTGTATGGATTTAAAACAATAGTTAATATGTCGCAATTTTCTTTTACAAAGCCATTAATGAATACACGATTTTCCATAAACAACTACATTTTTATATTAAATGAAGCGTTGATTTATATAGGGTTTTAAGCATTTAGTTAAGCAATTTAAATTTTGAATGTATCATTTTATGTGGTACTATATTATAAAAAATACAGCACTTAAAATGACTAAATTCATGGAGAAACAGCAACAAAATTGGTACCCTATCAGTATTAAAGATTACAGCAAAAGTTAAACAGCCTTAGTAATTTTTATTAGTTATACTGTCTACTTGACAGGGAGCAGTTCATTCACACTTGTGTTACATTCAGCGTAAAAAGTCCTCTAGAAAAATTTCTCCTAAAGGACTTTATTTTGATTTGATCTAAAACTAAATTAAAATTATATTTACTTATCTAAGTCGACAACAATATTATCTAATATAATATCCCCTTTTTCAGGATGATTTTTATCTATTTTAGCTTTTATTTCAGTTTCCTTTCCATTTTTATCCGTCTTCAATAATTCCATCTCTTTTAAGTGGTGATAGAACCTTATACACAGTAAATTTTACTAAGGCTAAGTATTTATCTACTATAAATTCTAGTGCATCTTCTTTTCTATTTTTCAGCCGCCTAATATAATTTTCTTCATTACTTTTCATAAATTTCCCCCATCTTATAGTTGCTGTAAAAGCTTTTACACTTTATATAACGTAAATAAAAATATTTTCTCTCACATTTTAATATATAAATTATATTTTCGTATACAAATGCAATAATCTTGGTTTCAAAAACAAATAAAAGCATACAACAAGTTCTGTTGTATGCTTACAATTCAAAAAAGAATGGAAAAATGTCACAGGCTCGTGTTATATCAACTTAAAGTTCGTTTATTCTATAGTGAGGTAATGGAAATTAGTTATATAGCCAAAGTACCTTCAAAAATTTTTTCAGTGTCTTCTTTAATATATTGATTAGTTATAGCTGTTTCTTGTTGTGTTTTTTTATAAAAAGCACTTTAGATGTTTCTACATGCTGATTAATTTTTTTATTAATTTTATCATTATAATGTATTTGTGATACATTGTTATATTTTTTATTAGATGATTGCTTAAGAAGAGCAACATTATGATTTAATTTATGGCTCCTTAATATCGGTATACAAAAACATGCTATTATGGTGCATGCTACCAATAGCG